>NZ_DATNPA010000773.1:0-7963 GCF_036703385.1 Allocoleopsis sp.
ATGGAGAAAATAGAGGGACTAAATCTAGAGGAATGGATAGAGGAAAATCAGCCTATTTCTCAAGAGCAAGCCCTTAATTGGCTGCAACAACTGGTCGAAATTTTGAATAAAGTCCATAGCATAGGGCTTTGGCATCGGGACATCAAGCCATCAAATATCATGCTAAAACCCGATGGTCAACTAGTATTGATTGACTTCGGTGCAGTCGGCGTTGGAGAAACAAGAATTATTTCTATTCATTACACTCCACAAGAGCAAATTGAGGGTAGAACAGTTCCACAGTCTGATTTTTTTGCCTTAGGTCGTACCTTTGTTTACTTATTGACAGGTAGGCATCCCTATGACTTACCCAAAGACGCTGAAACTGAGCAATTAATTTGGCGGGGCTTAGCACCATCAATATCAAGCGATTTCGCCCTTTTAATTGATGATTTGATGGCTCATGAGCCAGCCAATCGCCCTCAAAACACTCAAGATAGTGGGCGACGCATTCAGTTAATTGATAATAGTAGAAAGCCTGAGCAATATACTTTAAATCAAACTCCTATAATCAACTGTCATCCTACAGACATAACTCAGCTTCCTAATGACCGAAAAAAAACGGTTTCAAGCCTCCCCTTTCAAGGGGAATCATCAAGAAATTCTGTCGAATGTCAAGCTCCGTCCTTTGAAGGCGGAGCCAATCCAAAATCCAAAATCCAAAATCCAAAATCGATTGACATTACACAGCAGCCAACGAGATTTTCAATTAAACCCTTTTGGGTAGGAGGGGCAATGCTGCTGTTGGGATTAGCAGGAACTCTCATCTACCAGGTACTCCCCTGCGAGGTATTAGGAAATTTTAAACGATGTCTACCCAGCGACAAGTTAAGTTCTGGAGAACGAATCCTAATTCCTGGTGCTGCAACGCTAGAAAAGCGGAGTGGTAGCGAGGCATTTCGAGATGGGCAATATGGCAAAGCCGTTGAGTGGTGGGCAAAAGCCCAAAAAAACGAAAAAAGTGACCCTGAGACTTTAATTTACCTCAACAATGCCCAGATTGAAGCTCAGAAAGCGAAATCTTATACCATTGCGGTTGCTGTTCCTCTGGATATGAGTTCAGAGGAGTTGAATTCTGGACTAGAAATTTTACGGGGAGTTGCCCAAGCGCAAGATGAGTTTAATCAAAAACGAAAAGAAGTGCGTATTAAAGTATTAATTGCGGATGACGACAATAAACCGAAGCAGGCTAAACAAATTGCTGAAGCTTTAGTGAACAAACAGGATGTCCTTGCTGTTGTTGGTCATTTCACCAGTGATTCAACATTAGCCGCGTCTGCGGTATATCAACAGAATCAATTAGTGTTTGTTTCTCCAACTAGCACTTCCGAAGATTTATCAGCCCAAGGAAAATCTCGTTATCCGAATTTCTTTTTTCGCACAGTGCCAAGCGATCGCGTCATCGCTCAGGCATTGACTAGCTACTTGAGCAAACAAGTCAATTTACAGACGGCTGTGGTATTTTATAATCCCGGTAGTAAATATAGTAAGTCCTTACAACATCAATTTCGCGAAAGCTTGAGCAATAATGGAGGCAAGGTTGTAGATGAGTTAGATTTATCTACTCCGCTTCTTAATTCGGGAAACGCGATACATAAAGTGGGAAAAAAAGGAGCCAAGGTGATTGCTCTATTTCCCAATAGTCAAAGTTTAATTTTAAATCAAACAAGAAAGCTGATTGTTGCCAACCAATGTCGCTATTTTATGGTAGGGGGCGATACTATTTATACACCTGAAATTCTGGATGTCGTCGGCAAACAAGTAAAAAACTGTTTAGTTGTCGCTGTCCCCTGGCATCACAGGCATAGTCCTGACCCAAACTTTCCCCAAGCCGCTGAAAAGTTATGGGGAGGACAAGTGAGTTGGCGGACGGCTTTGGCTTATGATGCCACTCATGTTTTGCTCACGGCTGTAGCAAAATCCTCAGCTCCTAGCCGTACCTTGTTGCAGCAAACCTTATCAAACCCTAATTTTAAAGCGATAGGGGCAACAGGCACCATTAGTTTCCAAGCCAATGGCGATCGCAAAGAACCCCAAATCCAATTGGTGCAAGTTCAGTTAGATAAGCAGGGTAAGCCTGTATTTGTCTCCAGAGAAACAACCCGTTCAGATATTAGTTCAAGTCAATAGTGTTGCGATCGCTTATACCCATTTCCTTTAATGATGCCATGAAGAGCGAACTCCCCCCACAGGCTGTGTTTTCCTGACGGGGTGACAACGGTGACAACTCCGTCAGCTTCAAGCAAGAAGTCGGAGATCTTTAGAGCTATTTCACCACTTCCAGAATGGTAGAAATAGCGGCAAGTTGTCTACGGTCAATGGCTTTTATATCTTGAGTTACCTGGATACCGCCGCGCGTGTTGCGATCGCCATCGCTGATCAGTGCTTCCACAAAGCCCAGTTCCTCCTCCCCAGAGAGGAGCAATGGTGTTCTAGAACCAGCCTCTACGCTACGCCCTGCGGCAATTGTTTGTAACCCTTTGAGCGCATCACGGATGGGCTTTTCACTTACCAACACCAGGACTTCAAACGATCCAGCCCCAGTCAGGGTAAAGTTATAGCCATCACCTTCTACAGGTGTCAGCAAGACTTGCCCCTCACCCAAAAGCGCTTCATTTTCTGCTGAATTCCAGTATGGATAGAGGGGTGTAATTTTTCCACTCTCACCAATACCAATCACTGCTATATACAAATTGCGTTTCTCATTGTTACGAACTTGCACCTGAACAGTTGTCCCTTGCTTAAAGGTTTTGGGCGTGGTGGTGGCAATGCTACCTTTGGGAGCGATCGCCACTGCTACTTTATATGCTGAGGATTGCCCGACTAACGCCGCATCACTACCCGTCACCAGTTTGAGCAGCTTACCTGCTAACAACGATTTGAACCGCCCCTCTAAACGCTCCACTGCTGCCTGAGCTGATTCTCCTGGTTTATCGTTGAAGGTTGGCGCGATCGGGCGCAATCCCGTCAAAAATAAGCCAACGGTTTCAGCTTTGGGTAACTCAATGTCTTGCTGAGTCTGTCCTCGCGTCACCTGTTGCCGCAACGCTGGAGTCATCCGTCCCAAAATGCAATCCGCACCTTGCTCCGTACTGACGATTTGTACCCGCTTCAGCTTTTGCAAGGCTGCTGCTGCTAACTGCAACTGGTTGCCTAAAGAGCCATCCAAACTCACGCGCAATTTCAAATCGGTGGGAACGCCACGTATCTTCTCCCTAAGTAGGGTGCCTGTTTGCAGAGTGTTCAGTTGACCACTTCGCAATGTGCCAGTTGCCATTAAGCCAGTACGACTAGTCTGCTCCAGTTCAGCAATCTCGTTGCCCTGAGCATCAATGACTGCCCATAGTCCACCCTTATCGCTGGCTGCCAAACTTAACGAAGAAACTCCACCTAGCCAATACTCAACACGTCCATCCGGTTTGACATCACGCACCACAGCTTCTGCCCAAGGCTGCGGAGGTGAGAGAAAGTACGTCCACTTTTGAGCATTGCTAGTAGGATTGGCAGCGAAGATGGGAAACTGCTCAACCTTGCTATTGGCAGCCAGATCTTTCGTGCTGCGAGCCAGGTTGACAAAGGCATCCTTGAGCGATTCGTTGGTATCCGACTGCCAGAGATAGCGCGTAAGCAGGTAGGTGAAGGCTCCGGCATGGAATGTTTCGTTATCGAAAGGGGCATCGGCAGCGGATTGGTCAAACTGAGCAGAGCCGATCGCCACGCCTTTGGCAATCCCTTGTTTTCGCAAATCTGCTAACTGGGTTTCGGAAATGTTCAAGTCTTTCATCAGACGGTGTTGCAGTTCCAGTTCAACAGGACTGGGGGAGGCGTAACGATCGCGAAGCATCCCGTCAGGGTTATCACCATCCACACGAGAGGATACAGCGCGGAACGTCAGCCCACCGCGAATACCACCACCAGAATGACAACTATCAAGGACAGCCGTGACTAATTCGGTTTTGAGCGATCGCATTAGCAGAAATAGCGTTCGTCCCATGATGTCTTGGACAACAGCAGGATCACTGGTGAGGCGATCGTAGGGCACCATCGTCCCATTTAGCTTGTCGGTATTGGGGACTTTCTCATTGTTAATGATCAACTCTGGAATGGGGCTGGGATCGAGGATACGGGAACCATGCCCAGAATAATGAAAGACAACCACATCACCTGGTTTTGCCTGCTCGAGCAGGTGAGTTTTGAATGCATTCAGAATGTTGTCGCGAGTGGGTTTAAGCGGTTCATAGGGGGTTACAGGCAGGGTGCGATCGGCAACAACCAAAATATCTTTGGGATTGAATCCAAATCGATGTACCAGCAATTCCCACTGCAATTCCACATCGGTTAAACAACCCTGGAGACTGGTAATCTTGTCTGGATACGTATTGATACCCACCAGTAGCGCCAACTTACGACTGGGGCTACCCTGAGCCAGTACTTGACCGTAGCCCTCTACCTGATGCAGAAAGTCCAGTTGGCTGAGACCGATACTTGCCAGGGTAGCACCAGCCGCTTGCAGAAAATGGCGACGCTTTATCAGGGGCATGATTGAACCGTTCTGTTCCTTTTTTACGAGACATCTTCCGACATCCGTTTACAAAATTCCTGTTTCATCCAAGGCAGTCGGCTGCATTAAACTCAGCGAGACTGTCACCAGTCCCGCTGGTCTTCAAAACCGTGCGTGAGACTTTCACCTCACACGGCTCCTCAATGATTTGGTGCTTGTCACGCATACCTCATTACCCATTTATCCTCAACTTTTTCAAGTCTTTTGGTGGGCTTAGGCTTGGCACTGTTGCAGCCAGATTGTGTGCCAACACTGCTGTCGTTAGCAGTTTTTGTGTCGTGGCAATGTCTGTGTAGAAGCTGCCAGTTATCAAAAGAATCCTTTCCACCTTTCGATTTGGGGATTTTATGGTCAATTTCCATCACATCGTTTTCACGGAAGAACATATCGCAGTGGGCGCACTTTCCTTTTTGCTTTTTCAGGAGTTTTGCTACCCTACTTGGCATTTCAGGGTTGTTGCCCATTCTTGTACTCCAATAAACCAGGTTTCCGTCGTATGGAGACGATTCACCTTTAACTTTTACATGACGCACTATTGAAGTGTCAGCATGATTTAGTAACCAAAGAGGGTTTGACCCTTCCTTCCTGGTTGCGAATTCCCAGTTATTGCCGTCTATGGAGTGCCAATATCTTTTTGACACCCATTCCCCGTTCTTTGAGGGGTGTCGGCGTTTTGCCCAAGCCCTAAGCTTGTGGTACATGAGGTTATCCATGTCTGTGTAAGCCACCTTACTTACTACAGTCGCGTAGTAGTTTGCCCATCCCCGTATTATTGGGTTGAGATGACATATTAGCGCCGCTTGCGGTGCTGCCCTATGGGTTTCTATAACTTCCGCGATTTGGTCGTAATGCACCTTTTGCTTGTGTCTGCTTGGGGTGATGATTGTTTTAAACCCCTGTTTCGAGTGATACTTTCCTACTGGGAATTGTTGTATCGTAAAACCTAGGAAGTCGAATCCTGGTTTTTCTTGCTCGTACTGCTTGAGAGTATGGGCAAGTCTCGTTTTACTAGGCTTTAATTCCAATCCCATGCTGTTTAACCATTCAGAGATAATCTCTTTGCATCTTTGGACTACGGTTATGTCTTCATGGAGAACTACGAAGTCATCGGCGTAACGGATTAGATTTAATGTGTTTCTTAACCCTGTTTTACCTAGGGTTTTTCCACCTGGAGATTTTATTTTTAAGGTCTCCGCATATCTTTTTATCCGTACTTCCATCCCGTGGAGGGCTATGTTTGCTAGTAATGGAGATAAGACCCCACCCTGTGGTGTACCCTCAGATGTTGGAAACAACTGCTTTCCATCCAGCACTCCCGCTTTTAACCATGCTCGAATTTGACGGCGGATGGTGGGAAATGTATTCAGTTTTCTTAGCAGTGCTTCATGGTCGATGGCGGGTAAGGAGGCACACGTCGCCGTGTCCTCCTCCCCCAAGAACCGGACTTGACAGTTTCCCATCATCCGGCTCATGCCTTCAGCCTCTCAGAATCACCCTTAGAATGGACGTGCCTATGACAGGCTTGGTGGAGGTGTATGAGGTTTTCCTCCTTATCCGTTCCGCCATTCTTCCTTTGTACGATGTGGTGGGTGTGCAGTTTTTCTCCGTTGAGCAGGTGGTCACCGCATATCGGACAAGACCAGTTTTGATTAGTCGCTACTTTGTAGAGCTTTGTGCTTTTTTCCCAATAGGTTTTGCCGTATCGGGTCATGCGGTCTTGCCAATATTTGGTGAGTTCGGGGTCATCGGGGGAAGCGGTGCCTTTGACCTTAACGTGGCGTTCAATTGGAATATCAGATAACCGAAATATGGCTATCTCCTTATTGCCACGCTCGTCATTGACTGTTGCAGAAAATACCCATTTTCGCCCTTGGAGGGTTTTGAAGTACTTTCTGGCTACCCATTTCTTACGTTTATTAGGGTGTCGCGTCAGTGACCATTTCCAGAGAAGTTTCCAGAGAAGGTGGTCAACGTAGCTGAACACTTGTTTGCTGACCCCGTGCCTGTAGTAGTTTCCCCATCCTCTTAGTATTGGGTTAAGGTATTCTATGACTGCCTCGGGTGAAGCGTGTTTGTGTTCCTTAAGCCATTTACGGATGTTCTTCAGGAAGGTTTTGACTTTTTCTTTCTGAGGCTTAATCAGGCATTTGCCTTTGAACTGGCGGATATTGAACCCTAGGAAATTGAATCCTTCTTCTACATGAGAGATGTTGGTTTTCTCCTGACTCAGTTCTAATCCTCTTTCTTGAAGCCATTCCTGAAGAGTGGGAATTATTGCCTCAATGTCCTCTCTTGATTTGGCGGTGATGATGAAGTCGTCTGCATATCGGATGAATCCGTAAGTTGCATCCTTCTTCTTTTTCTTGTTGCCAGCTTGTTTCCCGCTTTTCAGGGTGTAGGTGTTGACCTTGTAAAACTGGCTCAATAGTGCCTCTATACCATTTAAGGCAATATTGGCTAACAGAGGGCTGATTATCCCTCCTTGTGGTGTACCGCTTTCTGTTTTGTGGAACATTTCGGCTTCTACATACCCTGCTTTCAGCCATTGTTTGATAATTTCTCGGCTTGGGGTATTCCCAATTGCGCTGAGGATGTATTCATGGCTGATGTTGTCAAATGCTCCTTTGATATCGGCATCTAAAATCCAAGTGTCACTGCCTCCACCCATTCGGCAAAAGCATTGGGCGATGGCATCGTGTGTGCCCCTACCAGGTCTAAAGCCGTAACTGTGTGCCTCAAAGTAAGGCTCAAAGCGAGGCTCTAGTGCATTTTTGACAACCGCTTGTGCTACGCGGTCAATGATAGTTGGAATTCCTAATGGTCTTCTTTTCCCGTTTGCTTTGGGAATATATACCCTTTTAGTTGGGCGAACTTTCCATAGAGAATGTTCCTTGATTTCAGTGACCAGTTTCACCCTTTCTGAGTTGGTTAAAGCTGTCTGACCGTCAATTCCAGCCGTCTGCTTACCTTGATTTTCTTGGGTTACTCGTCGCACTGAAAGCAGTAGGTTGGAGTAACTGCGTAACATCAGTTTCATAAGGCTTCTCACCTTATTCCACTGACCTTTCTGAGTGGCACGATAAATCCGTTGTCTTAGGTTTCTGACCCGCTTCTTAGCTAGCTTCCAGTCTATGTCAGTCCAACTTTGAAGCTGTCCCTTCGTTCCGATGTCGTTTCTGACTCTATCTTTCACGTTGGTTTGATTCCTTCACTCTGGCTTACCGTTGAAGACCTGCTAGAAGTCTGCCACCTTTCGGTGTGGGGCAAATTTTGAACCCCTATCCTGGGCATTACCCCAGACTTTCGCTTTTTCTGGCATCCTTTACCCCCTCAGTAGTTCCGTCTTCCTTACGGTTGACCTAC
>NZ_DATNPA010000774.1:0-7047 GCF_036703385.1 Allocoleopsis sp.
TCACTTCAATTTCCGGATGCCCTCCGGCAGCCTTTAGACGATTTTGCAAAATCATCAGGGTACTATCCAGCCCTTCGTGTAAATCGACCGGTTTGATTTCCGCTTCGGCAAAGCGGGAGAAGTTCCGTAATGCTGCCACAATTTCACAAATTCGCTCGGCTCCAACTTTCATGGAACTCAGCAGTTTTGGCAAGTCTTCTAGGAGAAAAACTAGGTCGATAGCGGCAATTTCCGATTCAATTTCTGGTGAAGGATCGGGGTAATGTTGTTGATACAGCTGGAGTAAGCCCAAAATATCCTGAGTGTAATCACTGGCGTGCATCAGATTGCCATAGATGAAGCTCACCGGGTTGTTGATTTCGTGTGCCACGCCAGCGACGAGTTGTCCAAGACTGGACATTTTTTCACTTTGCACCAGTTGGGCTTGGGTTTTCTGAAGTTCAACTAAGGTTTGCTCTAATTGTTGAGCGTGTGACTGAGCTTGTGCAGTGGCGATACAACTTTGCTCGTAGAGTTCGGCTTGTTGGAGAGCGATCGCTAACTGGTCAGCGACCTTACAGATTAATTCCAACTGCGAATCTTGCCAATGGTAAGGGCCCGTATCCATCACGAGTGCCAGTGCCCCCCAAAGCGAGTCTCCAAAGTGTAGTGGCACTAATAACCACGCTCCCGGAAACGTTGGCGCTTTGCTTCTATCCTTGCCTTCAAAGCTATGGGTATCGTCAATCCAAACCACTTCTAACCGCTTGAGTTGATCGGTAATCGGATTATTTTCATCGGGAATTTCCAGACCTAGACAGGTTGGTGAACAGGCGTGTTTGCAAGACTCGGCTACACTCACCCAACGCTTCTGTGCAGGTAAATATTGCACGATTTGAGCGCGGTCTACTTCTAGAAGTTTCTCAATCTCACGAGTGGCTGTGGCAAAAATGGTTTGTAAGTCTAGAGAACGGCGGATTACCTGAGTCAGCTGATTGAGAGCCTGTTCTCGTTTAGCTTGATACTGAGCTTGTTCATAAAGTTGGCTTTGCTGGATGGCGATCGCAACTTGGGACGCTAAGGAGGTGAGTAAGTCAACCTCCCATTGCCCCCATTTCCGGGGTTCTGAGCAGTGATGGGCAACGAGCAATCCCCACAATCGTGGGATTTTAGATTTGGGATGTTCCAGGGTTGGTTCGCTTTGCAGAATCGGTACGACTAGGTTAGCTCGCACCTGCATCTGCTCTAGTAAATCAACATGGCACTCGTCTAAATTGGCGGTGTAGATGTCCTCGATCGCCTTGACTCGACCCAGTTGGTAAGGCAAAACATAGGCATCCTCAAAACAAGGGTCGTGAATGTTTCGTCCCAGAATCGAGAAGCAACTAGAAGCCACTGATTCCACAACGACATTCCCACTCCAGTTTGACTCGAAGCGGAAAAGGACGACTCGGTCAGTTTCCAGAACCTGTCGCACTTCAGCCGCCGTAGCCTTGAGGATTTCCTCCAGGTTCAAAGATTGGCGAATGCGAAGAGCGATCGCACTAACTAAGCGTTCCCGTTGAAACTGCTGCTGTAGGGCTTCTTCTGCCTGCTGGCGCTGAGCAATTTCGGTTTGAGCTTGCTGGTAAAGCTCAGATTGCTGAATTGCGATCGCGGCTTGGGTTGCCAGGGAACTGAGCAAATCGATTTCCAACGGTTGCCACTTCCGGGGTTTTGAACACTGCTGAGCAACCAGTAATCCCCACAATTGCTCTTCCTGGACAATGGGGACAACGAGGTTCGCTCTGACCTGAAACTTAGCGAGTAAATCGCGATGGCATTGAGTTAAACCCGCGCTGTCGATATCCTCTAGCGCCTGAACTCTTCCTTGTTGGTATAGCTTGATATAGGCTTCTGCAAAATGGCGATCATTGATGCTGATTCCTGAAATGGGCATCCAGTGAGGCTCTACTGATTCTACTACAATGACCCCACTGCCATTTGGATGAATGCGGAAGATAATCACGCGATCACAGCCGAGAAATTGCCGCACTTCGGCAACCGTCGTGTTGAGAATCTCTTCCAGGTTTAGGGACTGATGAATGCGTTGTGCGATCGCGCCGACCAACTGTTCCCAGAGAAATTGCTGCCGTAGTGCCTCTTCTGCCTGCTTACGACTCTCCTCTACAGTAGCTCTAAAGTGTACCTCACTCTGCCGCAGTGCCTCTTGTGCCTGCTTGCATCCAGTAATGTCTTCACAAACTAGAGTGATGATTGGTTCTGATTCAGCGGTTGGAACTAAGCTAGCCTTTGCTCTGACCCACATAACGCTACCGTTTTTGCGGACAAGGCGGCCTTCCCATTGAGTAATCTGATTTGGCTGTTGCAGTACCTCTGTCAACTTAGCTTGACAAATGGCTTGGTCTTCCCAGTAAACAAAATCACTGACCGGCTTTTGGGCTAGCTCAAGAACGTCATAATCTAGGTAAGCAGAGGCGAACTGACTGGCTGAAAGAATGGTTCTCCTCGAATTGAGCGCGAAGCCAATACAGGGAAGACTATGATAGAGGGTAAGAACATTCTCTAACTCCTTTCTATTTGGCTGTAGGGTTTGGAGGTTTTCAGGCTGGTTCTGGTTACTACCCCTGTCAATTGACTGAATCTGTCTGAGGTCGGCTTGATTCTGAGGAGACTCATGCGACTTATATAAATGATTGACGTTCATGTTCCAGTTCCTAACCCTCAAAGGACTCGCCTATTTAAAACTTAGGTTACTTTATTGATAATTGATGCCTTTTTTTAACAATATTAAAAATTAATTAAAATTAAAATTAATTAAGAAACATCATTTATAACTAATTTTTAATCCCACGATTAGAATGATTAGGAATATTTTTTGAGAAAGTTTTTCTCTCAGCTCTGGCTTGGATAAACTTCTAGTTACTTCTATTCTAAACCTCGAATTTATGATGAACATAGGAAAGTTAAGCCATGCTCAGTGACCAAGTTTAGCGTGGAAGAAAGCACCGCTGTTAATGCGACAACCTTCCATGCTGATTGGTTTGGGTTAACAGCGGTCAGATGGCAGTTGACACTTTTTTTAAGGGTAGCCTCACACTTAGGGATGTTTTTTTGTTCACTAGTTACTGCTCACTGTTCACTGGTCACTAAAAAGGTGAATCTACCTTAAAAATAAGCTTAGAGTGGGGTAGGACACCTGAGTTGTTCTTGAAGTTTTGCTAATCTTGAGAACGTTAGATTTCTTCGCGTCTGTCCCAAGTATGGGTATTTAACCGGACATGAGACCAGCCGTATGGGGAGTGGCCTGAGCTAGTGCTTCGGTCAATCAATGAACAGCTCGTGTAAAACAGTAACCCGGTTTCTTCAGGGGGCAAGAAAGCCCACCAATAAAGCCCCAGTAATCAGTTGGGAGTTGACGTTTTTTGTCTGAGAACTCTACTACTCAGGGATGTTTTTTGTTCACTGCTCACTGTTACTAGAAAGATATAGGGGCGTACAACAATACGCCCCTTACCGCCAAAGGAGGTTACTTATGACCAAGTAGATGCCCCTGAAAGTTTATGATTGTAGCACCTAAAAGCTATAGCTTAAATACAGGCGCGATCGCTAAATGACAATTGATTGATAATCGAGTCATCTTGTCCAGTTGCCCAGTTCGCGAAATGCTTGGCTAGAGGAGGTACAAATACCAGAGGGGTAGACAATCCGGAAAATACATAAGCGCCCTCTACGTTACTGAGTGGCCCAACAACAGAAAGGCGATCGCTACTAAAAGCAACCAGGCAGTGATGCCAAGTTCCTGGTAACTTTTCGAGAGCCGGTAAGATTTTCCCCACTTGGGTACGAATGGCTGCTTCGCTGGCAGATGAGTCTACCTTAGCATAGGGGTCAGTAAGAATGCGGCTGAGTTGACCAATGCGTAAAGTACCATCGAGAAATTGAATGGCACCCGCGTCTAAAATGGGTGGCACTGGCTCATGATTGGGTTCATCCCATAACGAATCAACCTCAGCCTTGCTAGCTTGTGCTTCTAGTGCAAACCGTTTGGTATCCGCTGGCATCACCACGGTTCGCAGTTGGATCTCAACGGGTGGAATTTCAATCATCTCCGCGTGGGAGAAATACAACCGGATAGGAATTTGTGCGGCTTTGAGTAAAGCGCGACTTAAACCACCGGCACAGATAACCGTGTTGGCAGCGTGATAGGTTTGGTTGGCTGTTTTTACACCTTCAATGCGAGTCCCTTGTCGCAGCAGTTCAATTACTTGAGCGATTTGAAGTTCGCCACCGCAACGGCGAAAGGCTTCGAGGTAGGCTTGGGTCGTTTTTTCAGGATGGATGTGTCCGTGACGAACCGTCAGTGCACCTGCGATCGCATTTGGATTGAGCAAAGGTTCCAGTTCACAGGCGTCTTCTACACTGAGTAAGCGAGGTGCGATCGCAAAACCTGCATAGTTGGCGCTTACCTTTTCTAGGTTATCTTCAGGAGTAAGAAACAGCAGCAAATCGAGTTCACGGAACTGGGTATCTGCATCTAATTCCTGAGATAATCTGCGGTGGTGTTCAATTCCCTCTTGGCACAGCTGATGAGTTAACTCGGATGTACCCGACCAGTAAGCCAGACCTCCATAACTATAACGGGTACCACTGTGTTGTAAAGTGACATCTTGTTCCAAAAGTAGGACACGAAAGCCTTTGGTTGCCAATTCGTAACCTAATGCCGCACCCGTAATACCCCCACCCACCACAATCCAGTCGTAAGTTTTCATTCAACTAAAGTTTCCCTTTTATCTGATCTAATACGTTTCTTGTAATCGACTCAACAGATAGTCGCCTGCGGTAATAGGAGGATAAAGTGGGGGGCGATTGGGTTGTTTGCAACTTTCCAGGCAGGCAATCTCAGTATCATTATTGGGATGGCAGAAAAAGGCCACTGAATAGCGGGAACGCTTGGCGCGATAGCTTTTGGGAATCATCACTCGATGCTGGGTAGAGCAAAATATATGGTTTGTCCACCGCTGCATTAAATCCCCGGTGTTGACGAGGATGGTATCAGGAATGCAAGGTGCAGCAATCCACTCACCTTGTGCTGTGCAAACTTCCAACCCACCCACTTCATCTTGAAAGAGCAGCGTAAAACTGCCATAGTCAGAATGTTCACCTGCACGCACTTGTCCGGCTTTAGGCGACTGCTGTATCGGTGGGTAGTGCAGAAGGCGAAGCGTATGAGCTTGCTGGGTGTGCCTGTCTGAGAAGAAAGACTCTGGTAGATTGAGGGCAACAGCAAAGGCTTTGCAGATTCTATCAGAGGCTTGTGCACAAGCGTTATAGAACTCCAAAACGGTTTGGCGGAAGTTATCTTGTCCTCTAGGCCATTGATTGAGAATCAAAGAGGATTTGTCTTCCATACTTTTTTCATCACGAATGACCTCTTTTCCAACATTAAAAGCTTCTTTTAAGTCTCCTGGTTGATTCGGCTCGAGGCGTTCTCTCTCAATGCCTACATAACCCCGATTACTGAACTCATCCGACCACGCTAGCTGACTCTTAACGGCAATAGGGAGGTCAAAGAACTGCTTGGCTTCGCTGAACAATTGGTCAATCATGATTGGAGAAATTCCAAAATTTTTCAGGTACATGAACCCGATTTCATGGCAAGCTTGATAGATTTGATAACCAACAATTGGCTGTTGGTCATTTTTCTCGTTAAGAAACGCTGCAAAATCAATAACTGGAATTTCAACGGATGGGGTAGACAAGTAACTCTCCTCTCTGGTTCTTTGTAACCATGTTTCCACTTCCCTTACCTTTATTAGCTAATTTTTTGATGAACAAATAAATTTTAACCCTGATTTAAGTAAAGCTTAATTTTCATCGATTAATTTAACTCTGTGGCGTGAGACATTCATTATGGAATTTATTAAGGCCGTTTTGGTAGCTTTAGTGATGTTGCTCATTGGAGATTTTCTATCTACGTTTTTCTACCATGTCCCCGAGCATATTTTTGGAAAATTTCATACATTGGTTCATCACAGCAAGAATCGTAGCTTTATTCATTATGCTGTTTTGACGAAAAACCCATTGGTACTGCTTGATGGCTTACTTGGGGCTGTGCCCTATTTCATGTTTGTCCCCTGGTTTTGGGCTATATCTCCTCCAGGCACTGTTCTAGGGCTTTTGTTTGGTGAGTTTCATGTTGTGTGGCGGCATACTTCTATGCTCAATTATCAAACCCCTGTTTTTATTGAGCGTCTTTGCAATTTATTGTTGATCACAACTCCTGAACGGCATTGGCTTCATCATCAGGATGCAAAAGTTGCCTATGGGGATATTTTCACGTTTTACGATCAGCCAGCAAGAGCTTGGTTCCGAGTTTTGTTGTTGCTCAAGAAGAAATTCAGGAAAATTGGGGCTCGACGTAATAAACAATATCTTGAAACTGACACCTTTACCGCAAGAATTCAATAATATCGTGCCCCTGCAAACGATGGTTTTGCGATCGAGCAACCTAGCTTAAAAATAGAAATCAGGAGTCAGGAGTCAGGAGAGATAGAATTCTAAAGTACCTCAGAGTTGGGGGATATGAGGGGGCATTCCAAGAGTCAGTCAGGGCACGACTGGAGCAGAAACAATTCCTTGAGTTTCTAGTACAGCCGCAACTCGTAAAATTAGTGCCTCATTGTAAGGTGCAGCAATAATTTGTACTCCCAACGGTAAGGCTCCAGGACGTTGAATTGGAACAGATAAGACAGGTAAACCAATAAAAGACAACGGTTGTGTGTACATTCCCAAATGGGCACGGATGGGTACTTCTTCCCCAGCAATAATCATCATTTCTTGACCGAGTGGTGGGGCAACACAAGGGGTTGTGGGGGCGAGAATAATATCAATATTTTGGAAGATTTCCCGGACGCGATCGCGATACCACTGCCTGAACCGTTGCGCCTGAATGTACCAATGAGAGGGAATTAAGGCACCAGCTAAAAAGCGATCGCGCGTTGCAGGGTCAAAATCTTGAGGGCGCGATCGCAAGTTAGTAAAATGCAGATTTGCCCCCTCAGACGC
>NZ_DATNPA010000775.1:0-3440 GCF_036703385.1 Allocoleopsis sp.
GTTCATGTCACTACCTCACTTGCTGATGCGATTTTTCTTCTAAGATGACCTGCTTCAGCTAGGGGTGTTCCTTTGGTTACAGTTTTGGCAACTGTAACTAGTTAGCTTAATCCTGTTTGCCTCAATTCCCCTCAACCGTAAGAGATAAAGATATTGCTGTCCCCATCTAGGTTGGGATAAATTTCACAGACCAAACAGCCACGTATTCAGTCATAAACATAAAAGTCTTTTGCCTTCTGCCTTTTGCCTTTTACTAGAGCTAGGGTCTACTAAGAACAGGTCGTGCATCAGGAGAGGAGTACGCAAGCAGGCTTTGTTTGCTCTAGCGGTAATTGGTAAATTGCAGTGCTACGGGCAAATCTTCCTGCTTGAGTCGCTGAATGATTTCTTGTAACTCGTCTTTAGACTTGCTGGTAATTCTGACTGCATCTCCTTGAATGGAGGCTTGTGCCTTTTTGAATTCGTCTCGAATCAGTTTGGTAATTTTTTTACCAATGTCTTGACTGATTCCTTTTTTAAGTTTTATTTCTTGACGCACGCGATTGCCACTGGCAGATTCGACTTTGCCGTATTCAAAGATTTTCTGCGAGAGGTTGCGCTTGGCTGCTTTGGTTCGGAGAATCGTATGAACCGCATCTAGAGTGAATTCGCTATCCGTATTCACGGTAATCACCTCTTCCCCCAACTCTACTGTCGTCTTAGTATCTTTGAGGTCGTAACGGCTGATAATTTCGCGAGTAGTTTGGTCTACAGCGTTGACCAACTCCTGTCGGTCAAAGTCGCTAACAACATCAAATGAAAATGTAGAAGCCATAATCTTATAAGGAGTTAAGGATAGGTTGTCGTTCAATAATGCTTAACAGCCAATAGCTTAAAGTTCAAGATGTATCCAATCGTCTCTCTACAAGATTGAGAGTGATTGGAGTGGGGGAGTGATACTCAGTAAGCTTAAGACGAAGAGGATGGCGCTACAAGCTGAACCCAGACCGAACATTAGCGATCGCGCCGTGGGAATATTGCAGATATAAAAAATTGAGTATAGCAGTCTGGCTACGGTGAACGCGATCGCAGCACCTACTGCTAAATCTGAATTTTGTCCTGTCACATAAGCCATCAACGCAGCGGCCGTGAAGATCGAAAACACTTCAAACGAGTTTTGGTGCGCCCAAGTCGCTCGCTGAGCATAGGGAGGTAACTTATCAAACATGGCTCGCGGTGCGCTGCGATCGTATCCTAACTTCACCCGAGCGTAAGCTACTACCAAAAACGGCACGTAAATCAGGACTGCTGCTGCGACAATACAGTAAAGGAAAATCGCAGAACCCTGTGGATTCATAACTTAATCAAAGTAAAACAATGTGACAACCTTGCGTTGCTCCTCCGCCTCTTCACAGGTTTTTAGCAACGTTTTGCTGTCATGGAACGCGAAGCAAATCAACTGCTGACAGCGGGAAACAATTTCCTGATTGCACAAGGAACTGGCTTCCGCTAGAGATAGATGATCGTTTTCTGGGTTTTCTACCAAATGCATCACCTGTTGCAGTTGTTCCCGCGATTCTCTAGGCTGGCGCTCTAGACTTTGGGGCAAAATCACTGTGAGTAGGCTGGGGTCGGCACGCATTGCACCTCGGATTGCAGCGGCATTTGTGCCGGTAGCACCAGAAGTCATGAGACGATTACCGCTCAGAACAAGAGCGTAACTCATCATCTCGATCAAGTTTTGGTGGGTGATGGGAACATGACGCGACCCTAGAAGCGCAATCCGCTTGGAACTGGTTTGCTGGATTGTTGCCAGCTCTTGCGCCAATGTATCGACACCAATGATGTCTACTGACTGAGTCAAAGATGTAGTGGTTTAGCTCAACGACCCAGATATTCTAGCAGAAGCGGCTGCGATTAGATTGCCTAAATAGTGTTTTGGCTCTCAATCCATCATTTAGAGCAATCTGCTGGTAAAAGTTGCATCTCTACTAAAAGCTGTGCTATCATTCTAAATCGTGCGGACGCATAGCTCAGTTGGTTAGAGCACTACGTTGACATCGTAGGGGTCACTGGTTCGAGTCCAGTTGTGTCCATCTAATTCTGAATCAAAGACTATCTGAATCTTCGAGCATGAGGTTGTACTTTGGTAACGCCATGCTGAATCCAAAGATTTAATACTAAAATGCAAAAAAATAATGCTTCAGCAAATCCTTGCTGAAGCATGTTCAGTTATGCCAAAAAATTTATACGAGAGTTTGGTAGAATGGCTCTCTCACTCGATTAGTAGAGTCCGCAGCTTCCTCAAAGCCACGAGTGATATCTCTAGTTCTGACTTTCTTGGCTTTAAGTGCGGTTTGCAAAACTTCCATTGCCCGCTCAGGTTTGCCCCGACCGCAGAAGAATAGATCGGCTGCAAAATACCCATGTTCGGGCCAAGTATGAATCGCAATATGGGACTCAGCCAAAGTCGCTGTTGCCGTGACTCCGTGGGGACTAAACTGGTGTACACACAAATCTATAAGGGTTGCGTCTCCTGCGGAAATCGCCTCTAGCATAGCGCGGCGAATTGCCTCAGGGTCATTGAGAAGGTCTTCTGAAGCTTCCCATGCATCAACGACCAGATGAGTTCCCACTTGTTTCATTCTATCTGATTGCTCCACCCGATAAGGTCTCAAAGACTATCTTTATAGCACATAATTCCTGCCGATCGCACTGGAGCGAGCAAAAATTTTGCACAGGAGTACGAACACTGTACTGAGGACTTACGCAAATTAATGGCTACACAGTATAAAAGTGGCACAGTTGCAGGAAACTGCTGAATATGGGTTACAAAATCCTGAGATATGGGTAATGTTATTAACTGAAGCCTCGAACGTTTGGTGAGAGGGGGGTGAGGAGGCGATCGCAAATCAATGGATTACAAAACTGCTCGTGGCTTTCTAATTCACCAAGGAACGGTTGCCGACTCGAATTCTGATTCGTTCCTCGTGCGGCTAGCGCAAGGACAAGCACCCGTACCCGGTCAAGTGACGAATATTCTGTTAGCGTTGAAAGTCGTGTTTGAGGCGTTGCGAAGCTCCTCTACCCTTGACCGAGAACTGGGCTACGCCCTTTATCTGCTCTCTTATGACAGCAGGCGACATTATGAAGCTGGGCGTCAAGCCGGGGTCGTTTGGCCTCCTCTGTTAGATGAAGACTTGAAGCGAATTTCTAGAGCGGTCAAAAGTATTTTTGCTGGAGAGTGGCACAGCCAGTAAAGGGTTAACTCGCTTACTGTCCAACGTTTAACCCTTCTGACTTGAAAGTGGGGAGTCGGGAATGGGCAATACCACTTTCATTCATGGCTGTGAAATTTTTTCATCGGGACTGCCTTCTGCCTCCTGCCTCCTGCCTCCTGGCTTCTGCCTTCTTGCATTAGCGATCGCGTAATTCAGCCTCTAACTTGCCCACATCCTCTT
>NZ_DATNPA010000776.1:0-11370 GCF_036703385.1 Allocoleopsis sp.
GCTGTAAGCCATCGACTAACCACAAAGGACAGCCCCGTTTGGCATAACCATACCCGACATAATGCAGTAGAACCGGGGCGGGAGAGGAGCAAACCTTAAGTAGGGATGATAACACTGCTGCTCCAGAACGCTTCGGCAAAACAGTGATGGGAAACCCTTCAATCGTCCTTTCACCCTCCCAAGCTGGATTACCCACAACAAAATGCGTCTCCTGAGCAAATCCTTGACGCAGTTGACGAGCAAGATTCAAAGCATAATCCCCCAAACCATCAATGGCTGGGGGAAGTGTGGGCACAATTTGGATAATTTTCATCAAATCACTCGGGTTTTTAGCTTGAATGGCACTGACTTAAGCAAGAAGTAATCGTTCTTTGAAAAAAACCCAGTTTGGGGGGAAACCCCCCAAACCCCCCACTGGGGGACGGAGTGCCTACCTAGAGACCCCCTGCACAAGGGTTGGTTGGTGAGGTAGGAGATTTCTTAAGTCAGTGACATTCACCTTAGGATACGTCACGACCCATCCTACTTTTGTTAGGCGTGTCACCCACCTTGCTGGCCTGCTATGCGATCGTCACATTTTCGTCATATTTACTGGGTATCCTAAGAGTTGAGCAGAGCTGAATATATTGGTCTGCTCCTCACACCACAGACGAAACCAGCTCTCTTGTTTAGGTAAGGCAAGAGAGCTTTTTCCTTTTCAGTGACCCGTGAACAGTGAGCAGTATTATAAGAGGGTTCCGATTTCCTTCAAATGGACACGAGTAAAGACTTCAGTGGCACCCAGAGTGTACTGTTCTATCAAACCCTCCCGTCGGATTGAGACATTATCTCCTTCTTTAATCACGACAATTGAGTGGTCAAAAATATCCCGCGTCAGCATCATTTCCGTTTCCGTCGGATTATCTAGAACGACCATGTTGCTGCCATGATAAAACATGCCATCTCTTTCTAGTGCATCTTCCCCATACTCAGCAATCAATAGGTCAAGCTTGGGATGGCGTAGTAAGTTTTGGACGTTCTTGTTGTAGTCCCGATGAAGGTTTTTCTGTGAACGATTGACGAAGACAGCATCACGACACACAGCACCAATTGTCCAGTCTGGGTGTTGCAGAAGAATATGGTCAATCGTTTCTTGGAGGTCTTGAACAGAAATCCGGTTAAAGGTGATAATCGGAATCCTGGCAGCCGTACCCGACTCAAAGAAGGTGTCAAGGATATGTGAGGGCACATCGACGCTTTCACCAACAGCCGGTCTAAGATGCATAGAAATGCCAGGAGCCGCATTGATTTCAATAATGCCAAAGTTGCCGGATTTCCAGGATTTTGCCAAACTTTGGGCAATGACATCGATACCCAGACAAGTCAACTTGAAGTGCTGCGCAATGTCTTGCGCCAGGATGATATTGTCAGGGTGAACCGTTCGAGTCGCATCAATACTCAAGCCTCCCGCTGACAGATTTGCGACTTTGCGCAGATAGACCGTGCGGTCTTTTTCAATCACACTATCTGTTGATAAGCCTTGTTCGCCCAAATACCGTTCCATAGAGTCATCAGACTGAATCTTACCTAGAGGTGAGGTGGCTGAGTCTGTACGTTCTGGCTTACGGTTTTCGCGCTCAATTAACTCTGCAATGGTTGAATAGCCATCACCCACGACTGAGGCGGGACGGCGTTCGGTAGCGGCGACGAATCTACCATTAACACAGAGCAAGCGAAAATCTACCCCAGAAATGCTCTTTTCGACGATAATCTGTGTTGCTTGGTTCTCAGGAATAGCATCGAGTGCTCTATCAAAGGCAAATTCTAGTTCCTCGGCGTTTTGCACCTCAGCCGTAACCCCAATCCCTTTATGACCGGCTACAGGCTTGACGGCTACAGGGTAGCCAATCGTTTTGGCTACGTTCAAGGCTTCCTTGCAGCTGACAACAACATCCCCTTGAGGTACGGGAAAGCCAAGATTGCTCAGAAACGCCTTACAGTCATCCTTGCGGGTGGTAAAGTCAGAGTCTAGATGGCTATCACAGTCAAAGGTTGTTGCGCTGCCGCGAACTTGCTTTTTCCCATAGCCATATTGCATGAGTCCTTCATCCCACAGATAAAAGGCAGGAATCCCTTGATCCCCGGCTGTACGGAGCAAGGCGTAGACGGTCGGGCCACCGTAGACAGAACGCCGGAACGTTTCCTGAAGCGCTTTGATCTGTTCCTCAAATAAAAATTCTTCGCCTTGAGTGATGGCTTCAAACCAGTCCCAAACGGCGTAAATTACGCCTCGCTGAGTACGGGCATGAAGGGTTTGGACGCTAACCCTGATGTAATCCTTATACGGTTTGAGATTCCAGCGGTCAAGGTGCAGCCCCATGTCGAGTTTTCCCGCTTCGGATACCGTTCGGGCGAACAGCTGGGCGAAGGAGTCGTAGGTTGGTTCACTCAAATCTGGGAAGCGATCGCTAATAATTGCGATATAGTCCTCAATCGGTCGAGGTGGCAAATGACCCGTCAAGGCAAAATCAAAGACTAGCGCGGCTGTCTCCAAGTAGGGATTTGGACCGATGTAATGTTGGATGTTAAATATATCAAATGCATCGGTATTTCTGGCATTGATGCGAAGGGTATCCGTATTTATCTCTAAAATCATTCATGATCTCCTTATCTCTAAACATTCAAGAATGTATAGACTGACTCGTGCTGACAACAAACCCCTTGATTGTTGGATCAGGTTTAACCTTGACGGCTACGACTTAGCTCATTGATTCAGCCTAAGGGTTGGGCATCTCACCCATTTTTCGCCTGAAATCTTCTCCCAATTGAACCTATCTCGATCGCTGCTCTGTTTTCCTCTATCGGAGGACATCTAGAGGTCGGGAGGATACCCTCCATAATCAGGATTTTTTTGTTAAGAGAAGATAAAAAAGTTTGCTAATGTGACCGACGAGGTGAAGATAGTACTAAGGACTGCAACTCAAGACCGGGCTTTAGGGAATGGACGCATTCGCGAGGCGTGTGTTCTTTGGCCTGACTCACTCGCTAACCCTCAAGGGCTTGCGTCGCGCTTTGCTTGTGATGAGATGAGGCTTCTCAAGCGCAATGGCTTCATGTGCGCTAGCGTAAATGTGACCAAATAGGGCGGTGTTATGGCGATCGCGCCCTAGAGAGCTAGTACTGATCCCAGAGCCTATCGCTGAAGCGGTAGTGCGCTTTGTGTGAGCGCTAACAGATCGGGCTGGCCTAAAAGTGGCGTTATGAGGGTTAGTGGAATCGCGCCCAAACTTCGCTCCTCTCACTCACTCTCTGCTCACTCAAAAGAGGATGTATTTTGCTGGTCAATCCTAGGATAGAAGGATTTTGTATCAAATGATACAACTTTTGAGAGAGGTTAGAGAAACCACGCGATTGAATAAATAGAAGAAAGCCTTAGGAGGCAGTAGAGATGAATAGCACAAAAACTTCTCTGAGAGATGAAGTCCGAAAACTCGCTGAAGAAGCGTTTCACCTCAAACTAATTTCTGGCTATGGCGATGGTCAATACAGCGATGAGTACCAGATCGTTGCCAACGGCAAACCAAAGCATTTTCCTCTAGAACGTGCACGCTTGCTTTTGGAAAACTTAATCGCAAGCCAGCAGCAGAATCACTACAGTTTCCACTAAGGAACTGAATCGAATACTAAAAAACGGAGTTTGTGTTATTAATTACACGCTCCGTCTTCACACTTTATCCTCAACGCTATCGGGTTGCGCTTCGTTAACACACTTTAGCCTTTATGAAACTTGTTTTCCATTCGACCCTTCGAGTAAGGGTCTTTTTTTGACAAAAACCTTTTTATTTGCTGTATAAAAATCTACCATTCGGCTGTTTGAGAGTTCAAAAATTTCAGGCTTAATTGAAATGAATGAACTCAAGGCTAAGGGCAACATGGTTGTAAGCGATACGAACAGACAGCTGGTGATTATTGGCGGCGCGGAAGACAAGCAAGGGGACTGCACAATTCTCCGGGAATTCGTTCGGCGGGCTGGGGGAATCAACGCTCGAATTATTGTGATGACAGTAGCAACAGAACTACCAAGGGAAGTTGGCGAAGACTATATGCGAGTCTTCGAGCGGCTGGGAGTTGAAGATGTTCGCATCGTTGATACCGTTGAGCGGGAAGACGCCAGCTCATCCACTTACCTAGAAGCGATTGAAAAGGCTACGGGTGTATTTTTTACAGGTGGAAATCAGGCTCGCATTACCAGCGTTTTGAAGGATACCGAACTCGATCAGCTGCTTCACAAACGGCTGGCTGAAGGACTCGTGATTGGAGGCACAAGTGCGGGAGCAGCCATGATGCCCGATATGATGATTGTAGAAGGAGATTCCGAGACCAATCCCCGCATCGAAATTGTGGAGATGGAGCCTGGTATGGCGTTTCTTCCGGGGGTGGTAATCGACCAACATTTCGCTCAGCGTGGACGTATAGGACGCTTACTTTCAGCTGTGGCACAACAGCCGGTCAACTTAGGATTCGGTATCGATGAGAATACAGCGATCTTGGTGACCAATAATCAGATTGAAGTTGTTGGAGAAGGTGCGATTACCGTTCTTGATGTATCAGGAATTACTCATACCAACCTGGGTCAAATTTTAAAGGATGAAGATTTGGCACTGTGTGGAGTTAAGCTTCATATCCTGCCACATGGCTATCGGTTTGATTTGGTTTCTCGCAAGCCAATTGTTGACAACAACGTTTCTACAACAAACCAAGCGAATGCTCAACCCCAGGAGATGCCGTTAGTTGAATCGGCTTAAAATCTTGGTTCAATCATCAAATTCGTAGGAATAGGGGGATGGGGGATGGGGAGTTCAAAATTCGTAATTCGTAATTGATAGTGGGCTACGTCCTCACTAAAGCTCTGGCGCTGGGCTAACGTAATTAATATTGTCATTCGGAGATTTGACCCCACCTGAAGGTGAGCGACATTTCAGGTCGGGGTCTGAAGACCCGTCTTTAATTACGAATTACGAATTACTAATTCTGATAATGTACATGATTTTTCCCATCTTCCGACCTTGGAAGATTTAATGGAATAGGCTTAGCAATTATACTATTTAACTTATTGAAAGCCTCTGCTTTAGGATATAAATAAAACTCTATCCTGAGATAGATGGCTTGGATGATTTTTAATGAGTTACTGCATTAGAGCGCACGCAAAAACCTGGTAAATTCTCAAATTCTATGAAATTAAGAATTGTTTGGGCACATACTTTGGAAAGCCCCATGTAAAGTCTTCATATCAGGGTCGTATCGGCAACTCGTAGCTTAAATCGTAGATTTCTGCAAAATACCAAAGGCACTAGGGCTACTTTCTGGTGCTTGATTTTCCAGCAGAGCTGTGATTTTGTGATGCTTACTTCTTCAGATAACTGCTTGCTAATTCAGTTGACCCATAGAGCTTTACTTCTTCAGTAATACCGAGCTGTTATGACTCTTTCAACTCATACCCTTAGCTCAGCTGCTAATTCGATACAGCGGAGTTTCAGCTACCGCGACTTCATTCCACTCCAACCCGATACCTTGTGGCATATTACATGGGGGGCAGTCAGAACCTTGACATGGAATGAGGAGGGAATGCTGATAACACTTGGCTATTGGGGGCCAGGGGATGTAGTGGGTCAACCTCTATCTCGTATCCAGCCTTATCAAATACAGTGCTTGACGAGTGTAGAAGTCTACTACATCCCTTCGCACCAGTGTCACGAAGCCCTAGATGCGCTCTTATTGCATATTCAACAAGCCGAAGAATTCTTGATGATTGTTCGTCATGAACCGATGCACTCACGCTTGCATCAACTCTTGGTCTGGCTAGCCAAGAAATTTGGTCGCCAAGTTTCAACGGGGTTGCTAATTGACTTGCGCTTGACCCATCAAGCGATCGCAGAAGCCATTGGCACGACACGAGTAACAGTAACGCGGCTGCTCAACGAGTTTGAGCGAGACGGAGTGATTTGTCGGCCTAAGCGTCATTTCATTGTGTTACGCGATCGCTTGTAATGAAATAGGTCTCACGGAGCAGGATTCAGTAGAAAAGTTTTTATCACAAGTTAACTGTACTATTTCCTCTCTGTTGGCTAAATGGCACAGCGGAACCCGGCCAAAATCTGACGAATGCTCGGATAATACCAGTTACGAAAACTAGAGCGAATTGCCTTTGGGCGGGTCGCCCAACTGCCCCCTTTAAGCACACGGTGCTGTCCGTCGAAATACGCTTGGGAATAGCCTCGGTAAGGGTAGCTGACAAAACCTTCATAAGCGTCAAACCAGCTATCAGTCCACTCCCACACATTGCCGAGCATGTCATCACACCCATAGGCACTTTGCCCCAGTGGGTAAGTATTCACAGGTGTTGTTTGCCCAACGCAATTATCAAGATTACATCGGTGAGGGTCGGGTATCGCCTGCCCCCAAGGGTAGGTCTGCGGCTGTCCGGTTGCAGCATCCCAACTCGCTGCTTTTTCCCATTCAGCTTCTGTTGGCAGTCGCTTGCCGACAAATCTCGCATAGGCGTCGGCTTCGTACCAACTCACCCCGCAGACGGGATGATTATCCCAGGTTGAAGCCGATGACCAGTAGAGGGGTTGAGCCACGGGATTTTCTTGCAGCCACTTCCACCCGTCGGGTAACCACCAACGTTCGTTTTGGTATCCACCCGCCTCGATGAACGCTCGGTACTGTCGGCAAGTGACGGGGTAGCGGTCAATCCAGTAAGTGTCTAAGTATACCCGGTGACGCGATCGCTCGTTATCCAAGGCTTCAATCGAGTCGTTGCCCATCATAAACTCGCCTGCTGGAATTTCCCTCATCTCTACATCCCTAGGGGGAACCAGTGGAACAGAGGATGAGACATTCGCCGCAGAACCCTGAACCCACATCTCTTGATGCCGTTCCAGAAGGTGCCAGCGTTGTAATTGCAAAACAAAGGCGATCGTTTCGCCATGCTGACTCTCATGCTGAATCAAGAAGTGCCACAGGCGTTCTTGCTGTTCTACCGGGGCGGTTTCTAGATAGCTGAATACTTGGGTTCTAACCGTATTGAGATAATCATAAATTTCTGCGAGTGGCGGTACATTCTCTCGTTCTGACTTGGGCAAGCCATCGGCGGCAAATAGCCGATGATATTCCGGAAACATTGGAGGGTAACCGGCACAGCGTTGCAGTAACCACAGGGCTTCTGTATAGGCAATGTGACCCAAATGCCAACCTACTGGACTGAATTCTGGATGTGCCTGTCGCCGAAACGTCCTATCGTCGATGCCTTCAAACAGAGCCAAGGTGCCGATTCGGCACTGATGCATTGCCTCTCGGATGGTTTCTCTAATCTGTAGGGGCAAAGCCTTTGTGCCGGAATTTTGGGACATAATTCTAAATTTCTTCTAAAAAGGTTAGGGGTTAGGGGTCAGGGGAAAGTAATCTTCAGGCAGAGGTAGGGGAAATGCGAACCATCAGGGATTGAGTTGAACATAGGGAGCTACACTCCCATCAGCCACGCCCGTGAGGCAGAACTCGGTTTTCCGTTTGGGGTCTGGAGTTTGGAGTTTGACAACCTGTGACCTTGCTCACCCATTAGATTTGTTCGAGTCACCTATTTGTAGATAGTAGATTACTTATAGGCCAACCCTATATCACATTTATGCATGATAATCATCACATTTTTATAGGTATTAGATTCCTAGCAATTATTCAAAAAATCTATTACTATTCAAAATTGAATTTCAAAATCAACGGTTGTTAAAGCTTAATAATTTCAACATTAACCATGACCATGACAATCTTAGGTGATAAAAAGCAAATTAACCAAAAAAAATCTGGGTTAAAGTTACACTATAAAGCTTTAAGTTCAAGAACAGAAGACAAGTTTGAAGCATGGATTATGACAATAGAAGATCGCTGGACAGATGAAATTTTAGATTGTCTAAAAGGTAATTTTCCGGATTGGCGTGGGTAATAATTGGCATTGCTCATATCAGGATGGCTACTTGTGAATCTCAGATTTTATAAATTTATCTGGGATAAACTTATTTTCTCTTAGTAGAAAATCAATCAGTCCAACGGTTGATTTATTGGTTTGTAAATTGTTTTTTCAGGGGACTACAGATGCAGGGATTAACGACTTCTCACATTAGCTACAATTCTAGCTAGGCAGCAGGAAAAATTTAAACATAAGGTGGCATTCCCTACCGTCAATTCTTTAATCCTCTGGGACAGAAATTATAGGGAATGCCTACCCTACAAGTTGGTTTTGTTGATTGATATAGCCCTTCTCGATTGGATGCGGTACACTCTGACCTCTCTGGAAAACCTCTCTCCACCTCTCCCTAACCCTCTCCTAACAGGAGAGGGAAGCAGATAATTTTTTTTAGCTGAGAGAGGCTTTGATTCTTCTGATGTACACGCACATAACTGAGAACTACTATAACCATCTACTGACTAGCATCTGTAGGACTAACGTCGATTGATGAGATTTCCAAGTTTTTTCCCACAGTGAGAATACTACCGTGCGGACATTCATGCCAGTTGCCAGCGAATATAGGTTCGGAAGCAATCATGACTGAATCGGGGAAAGTTGGGTCATCCCTGAGCCAGTAAAGTGAGGGAGCTGTGGTACCGTAAGCATAGCGGCTGGCAACGAGTTGATGCCCATCACTAATAATTAGGTTGGCAGAAAAGTTGACTTCATAGGCTTTTGCTAATTCGGTGAGCGTGATTAAGGTGGTGTGTAATGCCTCGATAATTGTGCTATTTGGGGATACCTCCAGTTGATTGATTAACAGTGCGAAGATATGTTCGGAATCCGTGGTGCCATTGATGGATTGGTAGATGCGATCGCCAAGTTTTTCACGTATCGGTCGATACAAAGATTCGCGGAAATTGCTGATAAAACCGTTGTGGATTAATAACAGACGACCCTCGCGAAACGGCTGACAGTTGCTCATATCCAGCGCTTGGCCGGCTGTGGCACTGCGAACATAGGCCAACACACACCCTGACTCAACATAGCGGCTCAATTCAGGCAGGTTAGTTTCATTCCAAATTGGCAGGGTGCTTTTGTAGGTAAAGGGGTCAACATTTCGTTGTGGATGGTACCAGCCGATTCCTAAGCCATCAGCATTGACTACGCCAGATGTCATCTCACGAGGTTGATAACTCTGGACAATTAACGAATGTTCGGGTTTATACAATAAGTGGTCAAGTGGGATGGCAGGGCCAAGGTAGCCAAGTAATCGGCACATTCTGAAGTATTTCCTGTTACATCACTAGCTGTCTCTCTACTGATTGTGACTGATTTGAGTTTTTGGTGTTGATTAGGTGTTAGGCGTTGTGCATATATCTGGGTTCCGCGTTGAGCGAACTCGTTAGCAGCCTGTCAATATATAAAGACTAAGTTGTTTTTCTGAGAGGAACCTGAATATTTGAAGAGATTTAGCCTAATCAGCCGCTTTTAGTAACTACATCATTTATAGCGCTCGAGGTGCGTTACGCTACGCTAACACACCCTACAAATAGAGGCGTTGTGTAAGTTCTAAGCTGTGCAGCGATCGCTCTCTCGTTTCTAATATTCTGTGAGCACAAGAGATTAAGGCATATCACTCGCCAACTCTATCCAGAGGTTTGCATAATAGCGGTTAAGCTTGCATGTCACCTCTGTCCTTTAACCCAAGGAACATCCCCGTGATACCCATTCCCCTCGACGCAATCATTGGCGCAATTACCGATATCGTCAGTCCTACCGCTTTGATCAAGGACAAGCTTCAGCGCAATGAGACAGTCATCAAGTTATTAAAGAAATTTAACCTCGACTCAGAGCATCCACCAGCAGATTTCAGTGGAGTTTATGCTTACGCCTTGGTGGAGTATGGCGTTGGTAAACCGAAGCC
Organism: Allocoleopsis sp.; assembly: GCF_036703385.1. NCBI lineage: Bacteria > Bacillati > Cyanobacteriota > Cyanophyceae > Coleofasciculales > Coleofasciculaceae > Allocoleopsis > Allocoleopsis sp. The sequence continues at coordinate 9,909 of NZ_DATNPA010000776.1, forward strand.
GTTCCTTGAACTTTTCCGGCAAAATGAGATTCAAAAGATTTTCCGCAAGGCATTAGACCAGAATAATCCTTCGATTCTCCTCAAAGAAGGCGAAGCGTTTCTGGATGGGTATGCATTAGGGGATGAAATTCGAGAACTGGGAATTGATGTTCATAGAGAGTTCGCGGCGTTTGCTACCGTGTTTATCGAAGTGGCTAAGCGATCGCGCACACCGGCTGAAGTTCTCACCAACCAGCAGATAGGCTCCTTACATAAAAGAATAGAGAATATTCAACAACGCCTGGAAAGGCTTCCCACACTAGAGGGAATTCGGACAGAGATGGCGCGGTTGGCGGCACAGGATTACCCAGCACTGCCAGCGGCTGAATCCTCAACGGAAAAGAATTGTAGGGCATTTGTTTTAGCTCAGCAGATGAGAGGCTGGTTTGAAACCTTGGGCTATCGCTTTGAGCGGTATGAGGTTTGGGAAGATAGCTATTTTGAGTGGATTATCAATATTCCAGTAAGGCGGAATCGGTACGATCGCATTCTCGTGCGGGGGATTGAGGGAGAGGCGGGAATTAGGGATGTGGCGGCGTTGCGCCAATCAGTAGAGGAGCAACGAACAGATGAAGGATGGTTAGTGACGGCAAGGCGCATTTCACGGGCGGCGCGGGATGAAGTCGAGAAGGAGGAAAATCGTCACCTTGGCTGCTATACCTTCGATGAACTGCTGGATCAGGATGCTGACTTCAGTGGCTATCTCGACTGGTTGGAAGCAGAAGTTAAACGGCGGGACATTGAGAAAAAGTATGTCCCACTTGCTTGCACGAAAGAAGAGTTCGACCCCATTACCAAACGCAAGTTAGCAGCCAGTCGCTACGACGAACGCGACGGCTGGATTGATGGTTACATCGACCTCTGGCTCGATGACCCAGCTAAAGAGCATATCTCAATTTTGGGAGAGTTCGGCACGGGCAAGACTTGGTTTGCCTTCCACTATGCTTGGACGGCACTGCAACGCTATCGCGATGCCCAAAAGCGCGGACTTGAACGTCCTCGTCTACCTTTAGTTATCCCTTTGCGCGACTATGCCAAGGCGGTAAGTGTTGAGTCTCTGTTTTCCGAGTTTTTCTTCCGCAAGCACGAACTCCCGTTGCCGGGTTATTCTGCGTTCGAGCAACTCAACCGCATGGGTAAGCTGCTGCTGATTTTCGATGGTTTTGACGAGATGGCAGCACGAGTTGATCGGCAGGAGATGATAAATAACTTTTGGGAGTTAGCGAAGGTTGTAGTACCGGGAAGCAAGGTAATTTTGACCTGTCGCACCGAGCATTTTCCAGAGGCGAAGGAAGGGCGGGTGCTGCTAAATGCTGAGTTGCAGGCGTCTACAGCAGCTTTAACCGGTGAAACGCCGCAGTTTGAAGTGCTGGAACTGGAGAAATTCAACGATGAGCAAATCCATCAAGTGTTGTTGTTCCAA
>NZ_DATNPA010000777.1:0-11585 GCF_036703385.1 Allocoleopsis sp.
AAATCCGAGTGAGACAAATTAGAAAATGTAGACTGGCTAATAGAAAGGCAAAGCCACTTGTAAGCGCTGCTGTTCTAGCCTCAAAAATCCCAGCGTTAAAGGGAGCCGCTAAGGCAAACCAAGACGAAGTAAAGCCAAAGCGGTTATGAATTAGGGCTAGACCTGGAACTGCTCCAAACCGAGATAACCATCGGATAACTTGGAAATGATAAAGTCCCGTATCGAAAAAAGTAATTTTTTGCGATGCGGATGCAGCTACGATCGCCTCTAAAGTAATAAAGCCAAAAATCCATTTTGCAGATAGAACCGACCGTAGAGTTCTAATCTCAGCCCTCGTACACTGTAAGCTCAGAGCGATCGCCGCCATAGTTATAGCCACGAGCGCACCCACTAAGGGAGACAAGGGTAGAACCAGGGATACAGCTAGAAGCGACACTGAAAGGATCACTACTCCCAGCCAAACCGCAATAATCAAGCGATCGCCAATCCGCTCAAAGCAGTCGCCTTTAACCCCATTCAGAATAGCTGTCCCTATTAGCCAGCAGGCTAGCATGAGGCCAGCCCAAGCAATCATTAAGACCAACACTATCAGTTACCTCCGCCTTAAATATTACTAAATAGTTATTTTGTGTTATTCTTAACCAGCTTTTTTGTGAAGTCTAGAGTTAATGCCATCCTATCCAGCTTTGAGAGGTAATCGCTGCAACGCAATTAATACAACTATTTCAATTTTTGTAACAACAACATCAATTTATACTCTGCAAAGATTGCATAATATTTACATTTGCTTACACAAGAGCCAATGCTTACTTACGCGTAACTTCACTAAAAGAGACCTCAATTAAGGGAATATACAGAGCTTAGCTAGTATCCGATTTAGCACACTACTTATAAAGTCAATGCTATCAACCAAGGATAATTTACCTAAAGTTTTCGTAAAGACAGTAGAATAATCCTTAAAATCTCCGTAGAATTCAGGAGATTAAATTTATTGCTCCTATCAGGCTGATATACCCAGACTAGGAGGTTGTTGCACAATATAGCTCTTTGTTATCTAACTTTAAGATAGGGAAGAAAATATTTTAGCAGCGCCCTGCGTCAGAATTCAGGACCTTATTGCTCTTGTTTGTCTATGAGAGAGACCGCGAAAATCTGGAAAGCTTGCCGGGTGAAATTAAAGTTTGAGGGGTTCAAAGGCGATCGCTCTTGGAAAAACTTCCACAACAAGGCTTGAGTAATGCATAAACCTGTTCTAACGATCTTCTACCAATTTAACCCTTGGCAGACAAGCATTGGAGGAATCCAGACAGTCATCCGCTCTTTTGTCAAGTACTCTCCCAGTGAATTTGAAGTACGCCTAGTAGGCACAGGAGATGATAATTCCCAACCCTTAGGTATATGGAGAGAGGCCGAGCTGGCTGGGAAGGCAATTCGCTTTATGCCCCTGTGTAATGTACCTAATGATAGCACCAGAAAGTTCGTACCTACCAGTGTCAGGTATACGACGGCTCTTTTGAGACGTAATCTAGCCTCTGATTTTATGCATTTTCACAGGCTGGAGCCAACTCTTGCAACACTTAACTGGCCAGGAGAGAAGACTCTTTTCGTCCACAATGATATTCAAAAACAGATTGATTCTACAGCCAATAAAAATGCGATTCTTTGGGGACGAATTCCAGCCGCGTATCTGGCTCTCGAACGCCGGCTAGTGGGTCAGTTTGCCCAAATTTTATCGTGCAACACTGATTCATTACAGTATTATCGGCAGCGTTATCCGAAACTAGGCGATCGCGTTTCCTATATTAAAAACACAGTCGATACCGATATTTTCTACCCGTTAACCTTGGAGCAACGCGAACAGGGTAGGCGCATTCTTGCCCAGCAGATGGGTTTAGCCGAGGATACGCGTTTCGTTCTATTTGCCGGTCGCCTCCATGCCCAAAAAGACCCTGTATTGTTGCTAGAATCTATGGCTGCTCTGAACAAACCCAATGCTCACCTACTCATAGCAGGCGATGGAGATTTGAAGGATGCAATACATTCTAAGATCGGCGCTCTTGGATTATCAAAACAGGTGACGATGCTTGGGCCAGTTGCTCAGGCGGAGCTGGCACAGTTGTTGCGTATCTGTAGTGTCTTTGTATTAACTAGTGCCTATGAAGGTTTACCTGTAGTAGTCCTAGAAGCACTAGCGTGCGGTACCCCAGTAGTCACAACCCGATGCGGTGAAACTCCAAACTTGCTTTGTGCTCATAGTGGGGTTGTCTGCCAGGAACGCACGCCAACGACAATTGCTCATGCTCTTTTGCAGGTATTGTTAAATTCAGGTGATTATCCAATCGAGACATGTATTCAATCTGCCGAACCCTACAGTGCGCGTACTGTTGTGGGCTCTGTCTACAGGGATATGTTAAGCCGCTGGCAGCAGCAAAATCCCCTATCAAATAGTCAGAGCAGTCTTAAAAATTTTACAGAGGTGGCATCGTAATGAAAATAGCAGTGATTGGGGCGAAAGGTTTACCTGCTAAACAAGGTGGTATCGAACACCACTGTCAAGAAATTTACCCTCGACTTGTGGCGAAGGGACATTCTGTGGATCTATTTGCCCGCTCCTCATACACGGGCGATATTTCATTGCATCATTATCAGGTTGAGGGAGTTAGAGTCGTCTCTCTACCCTGCTTAAATTTAAAAGGAATGGATGCTCTATTGACGGCGGCACTGGGAGCGATCGCATCTAGTGGAACGTGTTATGACATTATCCACTTTCATGCGGTAGGGCCAGCCCTCTTTACTTGGCTACCTAAAATTGCCTCCACCGCAAAAATTGTTGTCACCTGTCATGGACTAGACTGGCAACGTTCTAAATGGAGCAAAGCTTCCAGTTATCTGCTACGTCTCGGTGAGCGTGCGGCTGTACGCTTTGCTGATAGGATAATTGTCGTTTCAGAAGAACTGCGTTCTTACTTTAAGCAAACTTATGGTGAAGAGGAGGCGCTCTACTACATCCCTAATGCTCCCTCTAAGCTGAGTGAGTCAGACCCTAATTTCGCTTATGGTAGCTCGTTAGGACTGACGCAAGGACGCTACATTGTATTTCTGGGCAGACTTGTGCCCGAAAAATGTCCCGATTTACTGATTAAAGCCTTCAAATCCATTCAGGCACAAGGATGGAAACTCGCCCTCGTCGGCGGTTCCAGCGATACGCCTGAATTCACCACGCAGCTACGTAACCTGGCAGAAAATAGCCCAGACATCATATTTACCAACGAACTCCAAGGAGCTCGTCTAGCAGAAATCATCCGGGGAGCCGGATTATTTGTGCTTCCTTCTGAGATCGAAGGCTTACCTCTAGCCATGCTGGAGGCCATGCAGGAGGGTATCCCTGTAGTAGCAAGCAATCTTCCTGTACATCAGCAATTAGTAGGCCACAACCGGGGAATGCTATTCCCTGTTGGAGATGTCGATTCCTGTAAACAGCGCCTTGATTGGGGAATCCATCATCTTCAAGAATTAGCCGAAATGGCTCAGAATGCACAAAAGCATATCAAGGACAACTATAACTGGGACAAAATTACTAACGACATGTTGGGCTTGTACACGGAACTCTTACCCGCCCCGCCACTACCAGATCTTCAAGACAACCCCACTCAAAACTCTCCATTGATAGGGATTGCCAATACTAAAGTCAGCAGCTAAACCGTGTTCTTGCTCTTTCACTACACGTTTTTCATACTCCTGATATGAGGACGTGTAGTAAGGCTTAATCTCAGTGGAGTCAATCTGATAGAGCCATGAACGCTCAACTGTTAGTGTAGCAGGACAAAGTTCAATCCCATGTCTGTTAAGCGTGGGATGAGCTTAACCATTTTGGCTGCTGTCAGTTGCTAGTGATTTAGGTTTTAAAAGAAGAAATTCGATCTGTGCCAATGCTAGGAAATATTATTATATTTTTGATAATTGCACTGGCTACGACCTTGGTTTTAAGGGTAGTAGAACTAGTAAATAGGCTTTCAATCAGCTTAAAATTTCAAGTTTTTGGCGAACTGGTCAATCAGGTCGATACCACACAGAAAGTAATTGCTTTGACCTATGATGATGGCCCCAATCCGCCCTATACAAACCAGTTAGTAGACCTTTTGCAGCGCCATCAAATACAAGCAACTTTTTTTGTCGTTGGCAAAACAATAGAAAAACACCCAGAAACCCTTCGATTACTCCTTTCCAAGGGACATGAGATCGGAAATCACTCTTATTCTCACAAACCGTTGCTCTTTAAAAAGCCTGGGTTTATTTGGTCAGAGATTGAAAAAACGGATAAAATCCTGCGTCAATTAGGTGTGAAAGAAGAAATCCATTTTCGCGCTCCCTATGGACGTAAACTTATCATCCTTCCTTACTTTCTTGCCAAACTGCGCAAAAAAAATATATTGTGGGATATCGATTCAAAAGATTATGAAGCATCTAACCCGGAAGATATAGAGTCGTATGTTCTTGAGCGGGTTCATCCTGGTTCGATTATACTCATGCATGATGGCGGCGGCGATCGTTCGCGAACAGTGGTGGCAACTGAAAAGTTGATCGAAAAATTAAAAGAAAAAGGCTACGGTTTCAAAACAGTTTCTGAACTTATGCGTCAAACATCAAATATTAAAGCTCAAGACGCACTAAGCTCTAATTCGTCTAATTAAGCAGTCTCACGGACGTTTTGGTCAAGCCCTCCAGCAGAACGATGGGAATTCTTGCTGTATCAGTTGCCTCCGCTAACCTCTAAAAATCTTGGCAGGGTCATCAAGATGGGCATACCACAGTCAAAACATCGTGAGACATAAGCTGATGTGCATTGAAATTTCATAGTTTTCTCCTCCAGCTTCCCCTGCGTCTTACCCTGCAACTTGAATGCCAATTAGCTTACTGCCTCTGTTGCAACGCATCAATAATAGCAGGCATCAACCGTAGGCTAAGTTCACGATGCACTGAAGATTCTGAAAGTCCTGTGCTTGCTTCAATCTCATCACTCATAAGATTGCGGTGTTAGTGCCCTTGCCCCATACGAGGATGGTTCAACTCCCAATACTTGCACGGGACTGAAAACGCATTTCGAGAATAGCAGCGCTAAGACGTTGATCACGCTCATCCGTTCGATGGGCAAAGTCACCATCTCTGTAAAGCACAAGCGTGCTCAGCTTTACGATTCCCTAAAAAAAAAGGTAAATTCGCAAAAGAATAGTAAAGAAGCATCTATCTTATGGCATATGTTATAAGCCTAAAGATACAATCAGCTCATTGCATAAAAGACAGAGTCAAGGGTGATAACTACAATAGCTACATAGCCAGCAAACAGCGTAATCGACCTCAGCACTTATTCTTCAGGGACTGTTTAACATGGAACGTAATCAGTTGGAGCAATCAAACCTAGTGACACAGTGTTTGAGCTTTATCTCTAAAGCTAGAGTCGTTGCGCTTGCAGCAAGTCTGGTTAAGAGACTAAGCTCTATGTTCTTAATGTTAGTTTTTACCGCTTGTGCCTTCGTTGTTTTGGCAGTTTCGGTCGTTGTGGTAACTGCCACATCACTAGTTAGGACGGTATTCTCACAAGTAAACGCCCCAAAAAAGAGAAGTTGGCAGCACTTACTTAAGGACGAACCCGTTTCTCCCAGCTGACTTTTCCAAAGTGACAGTACTTCGAGTGCAGACCTTACGGGACACCAGGCCTTTAGTGGGGATGGGCTTCCTAGGGATGCCTAGCATGTTCCGCTACACCTGATATGCTAGCTAGGACGTTCCCACTGGTGGCTAACGCGCTCCTTGAAAATAGCTCCTTAGGTTTGCGTGATCCAAGATTGATTAGTCTTCAACGAAACTTGACGCTGATGGGGTTTTCAGCTTTTATCAGAGTTGCTAAACCGATCAGGGTCAGTCGCGCTGCGGTAGTAAAAAGTATTATGCATACTCTTGCGAATTTTACAACCGTCACATTACTCATTTATCAACATTTTAGTTGAAATCAGATTCAGAAAATTTACTGATGCCAACACTACAGCCTGTATAACATGCTGTAAGAGTAATGCGATCTGAAAGTCAGAAATCAACAAATGACAGCTGCCCTAAAAAAACTAACTTCTGTCTTCTTAATGTTAAGCTTCACCGTCTTTGGTTTCGTCACGTTAGCAGTTTCGATAGTTTTGATGGCAGCCGAATCCCTGGCTTCATTGATATTGTCATTAGCAAAAGCACCAAAAAAAGGGAGTTTCAAAGAATCGATTACTGGGGTGAAAGTACCGTCTAGACAGTCTCAAAGCTGTTTATGACCCTGGCTTCTCCCTAACAGCGTCCGATTTGGGTCTAGCTGCCGCCTCACTGATGCACTAAGTCTTGGCTGATCATGCATTTCACGTCCTTCCGTGGGCTACTTGGTGGGAGATGAAGCAGCCTCCTTCTGGGAACTGTCCGGCGTTCCGTAGTAGATGCCCCTGCCGTTAGTGCCAATGAAGACTAGCCCAAACTGCTGCCAACTCGCCTCCATCACATTCGGCTCACCACCAATGGGGTTTTGCACAGAACCAATGCTTTTCCATGTTTCTCCTCTGTCCAGAGAACGGAAGATTCCTTCTCCCATGCCAGCAACTTTTCCATACAGATAGAGCGCTGGAGTCGTACTTCCTTTCTGAGGCTTCCCGATCGCAAACAGATATGCCCGCTCTACCGAGGACAGCTTAGTCATCGTCTTACCGCCATCTGTCGAGCGGAACAGACCGTTCCAGTCTAAGCTGAGCCAGACTTCATCTTTAACACCTGGAACTGTTTTCAGCGAATACCAATCCCATTTACTAGTTGGAAGCGATGAGTTGACAAGGCTGAAGGATGCGCCCCCGTCATTACTGCGGTAGACTTTCCCCTCGTTGTAGTAGTAAAACATGTTGCCATCTACCTTGTCTGCTACTAGTGGCTGACCCCAATACCACGGGCCTTCAGGGCCGTTGGGAAGTCCGGAAACTTTGCTCCATGAAGCACCCCCATCAGTTGTCCGCAGGGGTTGAGCTTTGCTCACAGCTACGACGAACAGATTTGGGTTAGTTGCCGATACAGCTACGCGCAGTGGTATCGTTTTCGGCGGAAATGACTGAAACTTCTTCCACGTCAACCCGCCATTTTGAGAAGTTGCCCCTGTATAAGTTGAGTTCCATCGAGAACCACCGACGCGGACTACGCGCGACGGTTGGCTTTCGGAGTAGGCAATGCCAAGAGTATCCCGATTCGCGAAAGAAATGCCGTCAAACATTTTGGACGGAAAAGCGTTAAGCCCGTTGTTGTGATAGAACCCGTCTACATCAGCTACGCCACTCAACAACACAGCCCCCTCCGGAGGAGCAGCCAAAGCAAAAGTAACTAGCTCCTCATGTCCTTGCGCGTAGTTAGTCCAGACTACTGGATTGGCGTGGATATCATCCGTCTGCAAAACCCCGAAGCCATTAGTCATCCAGACTTTTCCTGGGACATTTGGGTCAAACTCAATCGCAGACGTCCATGTTGAAAACATGGAGTCATCCCACCAAGGAACCGTGTGCTTTATTGATGCCTTTTTCTCAATCCAAGTGTTCCCCCCATCCAAGGTTTCATAGATTTTGGTAGACGTTGACTGACCCAAGGCGACCAATAAATTGTCCGGATTAGTCGGGTTAACACCCAAGGCATTGAAAGAGGCTGGGTTGCGGTATGGAGTGATATTCTTCCAAACCCCGTCTGCATATTTGCTAACCCCAGACTCATGCGTGACATAGAGAAATCCATTGCTGGTTGTCGCCATTCGCTGTGCCTGCTTGGGACTGCCCTCGATCTTGCTCCAAGTAGCACCCGTGTCAGTAGACTTATATACTCCATCTCCATAGACATTGATGTAGACAAGACCGGGCACTTGCTTGTCAAACAGGATGCCCAGAATGCCAATACCTGCTGTCAAAGTTGGGGAACAAGAAGTAACTTGACGCCATGTTGCTCCCGCATCCGACGACTTCCACAAGCCATTGTGCCGTGAACCAAAGTAGATTTCATTGGAATTAGACGGATTGACAGCCAGTCTCTCTCCCGCCCAGCGCTGCTTGTCGTTGCTGTCCATCCCCAAATCTATGTTCAGTTTAGTCCAGGTTTTTCCGCGATCCCTAGACTTAAAGATTGACCCTTTTGGCTCCCACTGGGAGTATTTACCAGCCGCCATGTATACGATATCCGGGTCGTTTGGATCGACGGCTAGCGATTCTCCCCCATAGTAGGTTTTTTGGGCAAGCGAAAAGCTGTCGTTTAATGGAATCCAGGTCTTATCTGCTGCATTCCAGCGATAAAAGCCACCAACGTCAGTTCTGATATAGGCAAGATCTTTTTGTAGCGGGTGTAGATAGACACCTGTAACAAAACCACCTCCGCCTATAGACACGTTAGCCCAGCGATAGCCATTTTGCCCTATAGCATAGCGGATTGGAGCAGTGAGTTTAGTAGCCCCAGGCTGTGGGTTGCCAGCAGCGCACCCAACCATAAGCGTCATACAGACAGTAGCTACTCCCCAATGGATAAATTGTGAAATCATTTTTCACTAACACTAAGTCTACGTTTAGACCGATTCAAAAAATACGGGCTATATCTAGATTCGCTTTGCCTTAGTTGCCTGTAGTGACATTAAAAAATGACTTAAATAGGCATTTTAAGCCTTTTCAAGTAGGAGTAAAGTCCGCTAGAACTAAAATTTAGTATCCCTCATATAATGAAAAGAAGCTCTAGCGTAAATTTCAACTTTCTCTAAAAGCGAGACTGAAGAGAGATAGTTTTTTACAAATTCCTGGCATTCTGTTGCAATCCCTCCAGCACGCGCAGACATACCCAAACCTGTTGCAAGTACATTATTTGTAAACTTATAAAACGATGGGAAATTGACTCGCATCCAATAAGCTGTCAGGAGAACTATCCTGGCTTGTACCTTTTGCTTGTCTTGCCTCATGGCATAAGCGTTAGAACCATGTACCCGATAAAGTGTTAATTCTTTATCCAATATCAGACCTTTACTCAGCGCTAAGGCAGTAAATTCCAGGTATCCATCATTAAGACCAATAGTTTTGGCCTCAGGCATGGGCAGAATTTGTTGGAGGAGCGAACGGGTAAAACAGAGACCGGATGTAGAGGGGAGAGGGGGAATCTTATTTTTCAATTTACCGCGTATCATGTAAGAGCCCACATCGTACTCTCGATAAGGGCTTGTATGATCATTTTTAGGAATAGATGAATCTTCATTACTGCTTTGACTAGCAGATGGATTACCATCGCTGTCTACAAACTTCAGCGGATGGAAACACCACCCCAGATTTTGGCTGGAGCCCAATGCTTCTACAACTTCTGACGCTTTTTCAGGCACAAACATATCGTCAGCATCCAAAAAGCAAACAATATCCCCTCGACTCGCTGCGAAGCCCGCATTAAAGGCAGAAGCTTGTCCCCCATTTTCCTTTAGCACGGGGATAATTTTATCCCCATAGCTAGCAATAATCTCTCGTGAATTATCGGTGGAGCCGTCATCCACCACAACTACCTCAACGTTAGGATAGGTTTGATTCAGGGCGCTATCAATCGCCTGCGGCAGGAAACGAGCATAATTGTAATTGTTGATAGCAATACTAACTAAAGGTTGCTCTTTCATACTTTACTCCTTTAAGCTTTTAACCTCATTTTTTAGCACTAGAAATAAGAGCGAGTCTACGCTTTTGTAACTTCATTAAAAATCCTAAACTAAAAGTCAACTCAAAGTTTTTAAATTTTCAATTAACAGCTAACACCTGCCGATACTCGGCTACAGCTTTTTCTAGCGAGAACTCAGCCGCCTTTCGTTGTAGAGATTCAGAGTCAGGCGGCTCTTCTAAGGTGCTAACAATTGCCTCTGCCATACCCTTGATATCCCCGACAGCCACTAGCTTTCCATACCGCCCATTTTCCAATATCTCTGCCGGCCCGCTCTTGCAATCAGTAGATACTACCCTCGTTCCCACAGCGATCGCCTCAATCAGTACAGTAGGCAGTCCCTCATATAAGGAGGACAGAACGAATACTGCCGATGAAGCCATGTAAGCAAAGGGATTGGCTACAAACCCAGGTAAAGTCACATCGTCCTCTAAATCGAGTTCCTGCACTAACGCTTCCAACTCAGGTCGATCTTTCCCCTCACCCAAAATCATCAACCTCGCCGGACGCTGCTTGTGTACTTGAGCAAAAGCTCGAATCAGTGTCGGAAAGTCTTTCTGCTTTTCCAGGCGTCCCACACCCAAAATCACCGGTGGTGAATCAGGCTCAAACCAAGGATGCTCAATAGGTTCCTTCGCTTTTTCAAATAGCTCTGGGGTGACAACTGGATTATAAATAACTTGAATACGTTTTGAAGACAATCCGAGATTTACCAAATCGTCAGCCGACCCTTGGGAAACTGTAACAATTGCATCAGCCCAAGGGTAGAACTTGCGTGCCAAATAAGGTGCAATTCGCCGTTTCAATTGAGTTGAATTTTGGGACTCCTGCGAAACTGTGTTGTGTACACTCACTACCACTCGGGTAGATACGCCAGCTAACCTCCGGCTCCACAACGCTACTAGGTTAATGTCTTGCATCGCCGAGAGCATGGCGACTGGTTTGTTCTGTTGCAGGTAGCGTACCAGAGCAGGAACACTTGATATCAGCCGCTTACCTTCCAGATTCACGACTCGCACCTCTGGGGGTACCAGCGACAGGAAATCACCTTCCTTCCTCACTAAAACTAGGTCTACATTTAAGCCTTGCTCAACAAAACCACGAGCCAAGTTAATTATTACTCTCTCGACTCCACCTCCACGGAGGTAGGTGAGGAAAATTGCCACACTAGACATTTTTATTAGCCCTGAGATTTTGCAAAGCCTTCGTCAGAAAAAACTTTACTGTATTCCTTTGTAAAGTTTTAGCAGTTCTCGATCAGACAGAACACGATCACTTTTTGTACCAATAAAATAATATCCTGCTGCCGCATCAAATGTACCTGGTTTATCTATTAAGAAGTAGTCGAAATATTTCAACCAAAATGATGTCAATCTTGTGAAAGCTTTGACCAGATCTTTTGCAATTTTTTTCTTGACAAAACTCAAAAAGAAGTATTCGTATGACCAAGATAATGCCATTCCGGGGCCACACACGGGGCCACTAGAAACCTCTTCAAACTTTCGGAACAAACGACGATGCCCTAAGTGGGTGAAACGAGTGAAGTCATATCGACCCATGTGTACTTGTTGCATAAATGGAGTTTCAGCATAAACAACCCCATTTTCTTTAAGGACTCGGTGAATTTGTTCCACACATCGATTTGGATCTAAAACGTGTTCAAGTACAGCTTGTACAACTACACCATCAAACGAATTATCATCAAAGGGTATGTCATGAGCATCACAGATTAAGGCTGTACGGGGGCCAAAAGAAACATCGCTTTCGATAATTTCGATAGATGGAATTGAGAATATAGCTTCCATTCCTTTACCCACTATACTGGCCCCGATTACTAGAATCTTGGGGGGCTCACTCTGCTTCTG
>NZ_DATNPA010000778.1:0-4751 GCF_036703385.1 Allocoleopsis sp.
TACATCGATGTCCTGACGGTTAAAGGTTAGTCGGTTGAAAGTTGAAGGTTAGGAATTTTTGTTCTTTTGTTCACAACGAAAGTTCATAGATATCTAACTTTCAACTCTCTGACCAAAAGCCAAAGGTCTCAAGCCTCCGACTTGTCGATCCTTTGGAGCGCCCGCTTGCACTAACAGTGGTGGGCACAATTCCATTATCCAAAATCCAAAATCGAATGACCCATAACCCAATGGCTAATATTACGACTGATGAGTCAGCTGCATTGAAGCGATCGCGCCTTTGATTTCTTGTAGCTTTTGGAGAGCATGACCTCCCGTGAACAGCTCTTCAGCTTTGGTAAAACCTGCGGGTAGATCTGAACAGACACCAGAACGCCATAGGTAAAATCCACCGTTCCAGATGGCAGAAGACATTAATTCGGAGGATTTACCGTTTAAGACATTTAGCATTTGTTCGATTAGCTCAAGGGTGGAATCAAGAGGTACTTCTTTCGCCGCAAAACTATAATCACGAGGATGCAGTAGGATGCGCTCAAAGCCTTCAGTGGAATCAGGTTGACTGATGGCAATAATCGCCGTGCGATCGCGCGGTAAATCACAACTACCCTCTAATCCTTTAACTAGGGTAAACTTTGTTACCTTCCGCATTCCCAATGTTTCTCGAAACCGAACTTCAGTGGGGGGATGAACGTACCCCGCAACCATGTGGAAATCTCCCGCATAGGGTGACCAGATGAGTTCCATTGTGGCAAAGGGCGGACGCTTGCCAATTTGATCACGGTAAGGAACCAATGCCTGCGCTTCGGGAAAGTGCTGCGGCAGATAGATAAATCCCAAGCCGCTTGTCTTTAATAATTGCTCAACCTGCACTAAGGTTAGTTTCGAGAGGTCAACGCCTAATCCTTGCCAAATTTCTATTAGGGGGACACCGTACTTCGTCGGCATACATTCGCCTCCATGCATCAGTACGGATACTCCCGCCGTAGCAAGAATCAAAGCGGTGAGTGGAGTGACCGATGCCGTGCGCGATCGCCCATCATAAGGCGTCCCGAATACCATCATCGGCTGAGAAAACGCTCCCTTGGTTGAAATATTTCCTCCATTCCTACTTCCCCAGGGTTGTAGCATTGGTCCAATCTGCTCATACGCATCCAGCATTCCTGCCAGTTCTGCACTGGTGGGTCGTTTAATTCGGTGAGCAATCATAAACGCGCCAATCTGCGCAGGGGTTGCCTCCTGTGTCAGCATCATCCGAGTAGCTATTGCGGCTTCCTCACGACTTAAGTCTTCACCTGTGTGAACACCACTACCGACTTTCTTTAACAATTCTCTGAAAGCATTACTCATGGTGGTTTTCCCCGGTGATGATCAGTTTGGTGAGGACAAAAATTATAGATAACAAGCCAGCTTAGCAGTTAACCCGTAACACTTAATCGCTGATTGTCAAACGATGAATGAGGAGGAGCCATTAACTGCTGGTTGCTTGTCGCGTTCGCCGTCGGTTTTTCCAGTTGACGTACCAATTGACAGAAGTGCTGAATAGGAGGAATCTGAATGCGATCTTGAGTAGTAACCAAGACGACTTGGCGCATCAGGATGGAATCAGAGCTTGAAACATCACTGACAATGTTACTGACCCCTGCCATTGAAGGAGGAAGACTGGCGATCGCTCGAATGGCTAGGGTTGAATCAGCACGAGCCTCCACTAAGGCTGACTGGGGCAGTAGAGCAATCATTTCTCCCTGCCGGACAACGCCTCGAAACGCATCAAGGGTATTTAACTCCATAACGGCTTGCAGCTTCGCTCCCTGTCGGGCAAACCGCTCTTGTACCAATCGCTGCATTCCATAGCCGTCTTTAAATACGACTTGCGGATATTTGATTAATTCTGACCACGGTACCTGTTCATACTGGGTTAGTGGATGATTCGACGCCATCAAGACTTCGACGGGTTCTTCGTAGAGGACATCCAGCACCATTTCTGGACTGGCGGTTAAAAAGCGGTTGTTCATGACGATCGCCACATCTACTAAGCCATCTCGGAGAACTTTCAAGGCGCGATCGCTCCCCAACGCCGTCACCCGCAGCTGCACATCCGGGTAGTCGCGGCAAAATTTCTGTAAAACTGGAGGCAAGTAGTGAGCACAAACCGAATGAATTGCTGCAACACACAGTTCTGGCTGCTTCCCTGCCATCAAATCTGCTAATTCCTGCGTCGCAGATTCCCACTCCTGACAAATTTTGCGGGCACGAGGTAGAAGCTGTTCCCCGCCCAGGGTCAACTTGGCCTGAGCCGTGCGATGAAACAGTGGCAAACCCAACTCGGCTTCCAGTGATTGGATCTGACGGCTAACTGTAGACTGGGTGATCTCACACTTGCGTGCTGCTTGTCCGAAGCTACCCGTCTCAGCAACAGCCAGAAAGGCTTGTAACTGCTCAATCCGCATGGTTATGTAATCTAATTTACATTGTTATCATGCAATGACCATAACGGATTTATAGTTACAGTTTGGTAGAGATTGATACAGCCTGCATATGGAATTTGGAAAAGAGGGACAAAGAGGTTCGATTTTAGACTCACCCGATGTTCATCAGTCAAGTTATTTTATAAATTGTTGCCATAATTATTAATTTTTGATTTGTAATTCAAGATCGGTTACAATTCCAGCTCTACAAGATGGTCAAACTCAGGCGCAGATGAGATTAGGATGAGTTGAGCTCTTTTGAGAGTATTTTAATTACCGAATCCAAATAGTAATTTTGAGTTTTCATCTATCTCTCTATTTTCTAGATATTGAGATGACAATACTATCCTCTAATTATTCACATTATTCCTCTAGACTTGTTCTCCAAACCTAGACCTCATTTAGCTGGTAGCTCATGGGCAGATTTCTTGATGTTACAGGGATGTTATCACATGTAACTTTTGATGTTCTGTGATGATCACGGGAGTAACCTTTGACTCCCAAGGACGAGGTGCAATCACTAGGAGAGCTAGCACAATTAGATTAGATTTCATTCTCTCTGCCTGAGCTAGGGTTCGTAGTGTTACGGTGCCAGTCAGCCCCTTGTTTCACAGGATGTGGCAAATTTGATACCTATATGCTAGGTTTGAGCAAATATTTGCGCGAAGCACATCTATCTTTAGAAATAACTATAATACTCGTGGTTGACATTGCCCTATTTATACTAGTTATCGCTTTCCCTATCTGCATGACTGGGTTGCTGATTACTGGTCACCTAGAGCTATGGTTCTACTTATCCATACACGGAGCTATTCTGTTGTGGGGTGTAGAAATACTTAAAAAACTAGAGAGAAGAAAGAAGAGGAAGTCGAATCGTTAAGTCATGCAGTGTGACAGGAATAATCTACATCAGTTACTCTCATAAGCGATAGCTACTCGACTCTCCCAGGTCTTGCTACCTGGTCAATTAAAACCTCTTGTAATTAGGTAATCGCATTCTTCGTGCAGAAATACCTCTCTTTTTCGATCCCCAAGCCCAAATTGCTTCATCAGCAAGTCTTTAAGTTAGCACTGTTGAGCAATGCCCTGCTATTGAGTATAGGGATTCTGCAAAATCCCTCTTTAGTCCAGGCTACTCCTTCATACAAAGCGTCTAACTCTGGAGTACCTACTCAGTCCGCTCGTTTAAACGATACCTTAATCATTCCAGGTTTACGCTTCGGCCCCATTACTCGCACAACTACTTACCAGGATCTGGTCAAAATGTTTGGTGCGTCTCGACTGAGTGATCACGACGTTTTCGGCGCTGAGGGTTTGAGCCGTCTACCGGGTACAAAGGTTAATCTCGGAGAAACCCGATCATTTCTTGTTGCCTGGACAAATAACAGTCGGACTGAAGTGGCGGAAGTTCGGACGACTGGGAGTGCGTGGAAAACACAGCAAGGCATTGGAGTCGGAACAACCCTTACTGAGCTGCAAAGGATATTGGGTGAATTTGAAATCCCTGGATTTGGTTGGGACTATGGTGATGTCGTGCGACCAAAACAGGGCAGGAAGTTTAAGTATAATATCCCTATTCTCTACCTCAGCATCGATCTAAAAGCGGCGAAAAGATATCCCAGTGATTATAGGGCTGTACAAGGAGAGACAACTATTTTATCTTCAGATGCTCATTTGAAACATCTAGGCATTAAGGTAGGCGAAGTTAGAGTGTATTTTGATCAACCTGGGATGACTAGCGCTGAGTGAAGGGGTAAGACAGTTCCATTCAAGATAACAATTCCAGGAACATGCAGCAGATTACAAGTTTATAAAGTACAGTAACAGTACTTAGAAAGTCAAACGTCGCTGCGCTCCTAATTCAAAATTCAAAATTATCAATTCAAAATTACAATCAGATGGGGCTTGAACCCCACCTGATTGAAGACCACTGAATTTTATTCAGTGGGAGCCTGTACTCGGAATTGATTAATTCAAAAGCCTTTTTCATTTTGAACTTTGAATTTTGAATTTTGAATTCAAAAAAGGTCAGTAGGCATTAATTACCAGAATTGGGTTTATTTTATTTATTTGCAATCGGCTGTCTTTATAGATTCATAACCCATTGAAGTGCCACAAAACCTCAGGTAATTACTAATACGAGACAAGCTTTAAATTCATGGAAAACCTTTGTTGACAAGGTGCAAGACGTGCCATGAGATGGGCTTACACTAAAGCTATTGTTTGCTCACTTTCGTTCTTTGCTTGGGATTTATAGCAAAAGACAGAGGATAGAAGTCAGAAGGG
>NZ_DATNPA010000779.1:0-8198 GCF_036703385.1 Allocoleopsis sp.
AAAGGTCAATAACTTCTATGAGTGGTGGGTTGGATGCCATCTAAATAAGTCAAAAGTCAAAAAGGAAGAATTTATTAATAAGCACGTTTTGTAGGGGCGGGTTTAGGGACAAAATGACGCAACGAACCGATAATCTCCAATCAAAACCCGCCCTAATCTAATGCTCTAGTACTCCAAGTTGGAAGTTTACTACCATTCTCCAATCAATACCTTGCTTACTTTGCTTTGATGGCTTCCCCAAATGGTAGGCGTATTTGCGCCCGCGTGTACTAGCGTCTAGCCCCTAGCTCCTAACCCCTAGTTTCACGCTACCCATTCCAGATATGCCACAACTCCCAACAAAAAAACAGCACTCACAGCAAAAATAGTATCTTTCAGGTACCATCTCAAGGGCTGGCTATTACTGCGCGGCGCTGTCGGATCGTAACCTCTAGTCTCCAACCCTACGGTAACCTCATCGGCATAAGCAACAATGCGGAAAATCAGGGGCAAGAACAAACCAGAGAACAATTGGGTTGGCTGACGTGTCAAGTTTACTCCTCGCAACCAATTTGCTTCTATAATTCGCTGGGCTTCTTGCTGAAGCAGTGGCAGAAATCTCCAGGTGAGTATCAGACTCAGGACGATAAAATTGGGCAACCGAATCGCTTGAAAAGCTCTCACCAAATCGGATGGTGATGTCGTACTCGCTAGCAACGGTGCTGGTAACAACATAGCGATGAGGCGCAGGGTACTAAAAAGGGAGGTGTGGAAGTCTCTCAGCCAGGTGGAAATAGCCATAAATACAACCAGAGTGAGCGCCACATATACGAGGATTTTGAGGTTGATTTGTACTGAAATCGGCAGCAGCACCAGCAGAGGGAGTACTAAGACTGCGATCGCCCAAATATCATGCACAAGTAGCGCAATACTAATGATGCTAAGACAAAGAACAATTTTGAGTAGGGGATTAATCTGGCTCAAAAAGCGATGCTTTGGCTCGCTCAACTTAGAGATCGACATCCATTTTTCCAGCCTTTCTAAGTTGCTTGATGGCTAACTCTCCCAACCACCAGCCCAGTGCACCTGCTGCCCCTGCTACTATCGTGAGTAAAAGCAATATCCCAGGCTGAGCTAGTTTAGCAAACGGAGCGGCTTGAGAACCTGTTAAGAGAAAAGCACCGAGAAGCACACCCCCTAAATTGGCACTCGCAAAAAAGAGGATGTTCCCTACTAAACGGTTGGTTTTGCGTCGATAGTTCCCCAGGAAAAACATCACCACTTCCGTGACTAAGACAGTGACAGCCAGATAGAGGGTAATAATGGGGTTAATCAGCGCTAAAAGCAGTGCCAGAGGAAGAATCATCAGAGCAACACTGCCACGACGCTGCAAACGTGCCATTCCTAATGTCAGGAAAATTCCTCCTAGCGGTGCCCAAGCTAAAAGCTTGAACCCAGGAGGTGCGAATGGACCGACGATGAACACAGCAATAACCATACCGATCGTCATGAAGGCCGCGAATACATAATCCCTAAGATGCCAACGATTTCCCATATCACCCTTTCAAGCTCAGCAATTTATTACCTCACCACTTGCACCAAAACCTGGCAAGATTCATCTGCAATTAATATCATTTTAAATTTTGAATCTTAAATTTTGATTTTTTAGCACGGTAACTTTACAATAAACGTCGTACCAACTTCCATTTGAGTTTGAAAACGAATCTCACCACCGTGCAATTCCACCGCCCGCTTAACAATGGCTAACCCTAATCCCGTCCCCTGAATGGTATCAGTATTCTTGCCCCGGTGAAAAGGTTCAAAGATTTTAGGGCGATCTTCAGGCAGAATGCCTATGCCTTGGTCTTCAACTTGAAAGACCGCTTTACCATTGCCACAGGAGAGGTTTAATCGAACAGCACCGCCATCTGGGGAATACTTAATCGCATTGCTCAGTAAATTAGTTAAAATCTGCCGCACTAACGTTGCATCCAGACGAACATAGCTAAAATCTCCTCGTTGGAAAAAAGCAATCCTGTGCTGATGATTGCCTAAAAGTTTGACATCCTCTACTAATTGCTCGCAGAAGTTCACGATATCTAAAGAGACCGGATTAAAGGCTAATTTCCCCGATTCAATTTGATTACTCAATAAGATATCGTCTATCATGTGAGCCATCTGTTTGGCAGCCGTTTGAATCTTCTTTAACGTGGAAAACTGTTGTTCTATCCCTAAGCGATCATAATATTTAGTTAAGGTATCTGCTGCAAGGATAATTGTCGCGAGTGGGGTACGATATTCATGAGAAATCGTCCGAACTAAGCGAGTTTTTAAGGCATTCAACTCCCTTTCTTTTTCTAGGGCTTTGCGAATTTCGGACTCTACCCGTTTGTGTTGCGCAGCTTGCTGATAGGCATCGCTAATATCTCGGAGCAACACTAACCAGTACCCTGACTGCATTTCTAGAGTGACAGACTCAACGATCGCTTCAAACACCAAATCGGGACAATGGGCTGAGGTTACTTCCTGACAAACTGGCTCATCCCTATTACATTGAATCAATTCTTCGAGAGATTTACTGCCCAAGCCTTGCAAAACGTTGTTAGCATCCATTTGAGCCAGTAGCTCCAAGTACTCACGGGCAACAGGATTGGTTAAAACAATGTGTCGTTCCCTATCCAGCAGCAGTACCCCTTCGGGCAAGTGAGCCAGAATCGTTTCCAGGTCGTGCTTTTCTAAGGTGATAAAAAAGGATCGCAACTGCTGTAGAGAAATAGACGCATTGCTAGCGACGTGATACAAAAGGCGAATTTGCTCTTCAGTAAACTGTTCGGCTTGCTCTGTCCCCAAAAACAGCAGCCCAATGATACGGTTGTCGTCGTAGGGACTGTTAATGAGTGGCACCAGTAAGAGAGACCCCAAGGTTTCTAGAGGGTCTTTTGCTTCTTGAAATTCCACAGAATTAAGGTAATGCAGCGTCAGAGATGAGTTACTCAGGTCTTGTCCGTTGAGGCGGGATAAGCGAGTGAGCATCTGCTGCTGAATCTCAGTCTGAAGCTGAGGGGTCAAGGGACGACGGGTTTTCAGAAATAACTTACAAGGTGGAGGGGTGTACCATCGATTTTTGCTAATATCTTCAAGTTGATTGGGCTTGGTATCGAGCAGAAGAATGGTTCCAGAGACATCGTGGGGAAGTGCTGGATAAAGATACTCCAGCATGGATCGCAACAAGTCTTCGTAAGTGAGGGTATAGCCGAGTTCCGCAGGGACGTTCTCACCCATCAGGATTTCTTGGATACGTTGCTGAACTTGGGTTGTGATACGCGCTTCAAATTCCGCTTGCAAATCACTCAGCTGATGCTGCGTTTCCTGGAATTGCTCCCTGGCTATTTTTGTCGCTTGACGAGCGATTTGTAGTTGTGTTGCTTGACGCTGCACGATTTGCTCCAGTGCTTGTGCGTGTTGCTTGTACTCACTAATATCTCGCCCAATCCCATAAATCCATCCATCCTCATTGAGCACCATTTCCCACACAAGCCAGCGGTAACTGCCATTCTTGTGGCTGTAGCGATGTTCCAACTGAGTCGGCTCACCCGTTACCAACTCTTGGTAAACTTTCTGCGTGGTAGTCACCTCTTGTGGATGAACAAAGGCTAACCAAGGCTGTGCCGTCAGTTCTGCCTGAGACCAACCTAGTAATTCTTCCCAAGCTGGATTAACTTGCTTGAAATAGCCGTCCTTTCCTATGAGGCAATAGAGGTCGGAGGAGAACTGGAATAAAATGTTTTGTAAGCTACTTTCCATCGAGTTTGTCTGCCCCACTATTTCTTCCTGCCTAGTCCCGTCTTAGCAGTAGATCATACCGTGTGGTACAGACTTCATTACTTCACACTCAAAGAATGCTCCTTTGAAAGAGCTTGCAACAATTCTGGGGAAGTGCCCATCACCCGTCTTTAATTACGAATTACGAATTACGAATTAATTGTGCCACCATTGCCGAGTAGGCTAAATAGTTAGTGTTTATGGGATTAGGGCAGATTGACAGGTGGTCATTTATTTCTGTTGCGCTGCTCTAGTAGGGTGTCAAGTTTGATTTGATGAGTGTTTATCCTGTTCTTAGTAAGCGCTTGGGCGAATTGAGCGCTCACTACAAACCTCTCAAAACTTGGTTGACAGACCACTAGTTAGTGCCGCTCATAGGAACGCTCAAATCGGGTTTTGACTTTCTCAGCTATAAAGGCCAAAGCTACTGCTGAAACAGAAGCTGACAACGCCCCGATTCGACCCCAAAAAGCATCGGTGACAATAGCCAAAGCCGCCATACCAATTGCTACCCCCACCAAGGTTTGTTTCAACTTATTGGTGACTTGATAAGCTCGATTACAGGAACTACAGAGTTGTGTGTGTCGCCTTAATCGGTCTACGAGAACAGAAGGAGGAGTCCCCTCGCTGTTTAAAACACCAGGCTTTGAGGTAGTATAGCCCTGATAAAACGGCAAAGATGAACCGTATTTATCCAGCCACTTACGATACTCAATCAGTAATGTATCAGATGTTTTGAGGGGCAAATATAGTGAGTTCGGATTTTTGCCCAACCGTTCGATATGTGCCTGTTGTCCCCTGATGAAAGGCATATCCTCCTCCGACACTCGATTGCGAAACAAGTGCTCAAGCCAGCGAGGCTTTAGCTTGATTTTCCGAGTCGAAAAATTCTGATAATTTCTGAGCAATACACGGCATCGCCCCTTGCCGAGAGGGAGTGAATAAATAGCCGCTCCACCCATTAAACCAGGCATCGGTAAATCAAATCGATAGGCTACTAAATTGGGAGCAACGAAATCGAGGTCTAACCAGTTCTCGCTCGCACTCCTTGTTTCTCGAACCCGGCCTCGAATCCCCTCAACCGACGTGTTGAGGACTTCCATTTCCAACGGTTGAGCATTCTGTCGATTGCTTAAAGAGCCATGATGGCTAATCGGGAAGTGAGCTGGGTCGATGACATTCTCGATAAAATACGTTTGGTCGTAGGGGCGGTCAGACATATAGTCTGAGCTGACCAAAAATCCGGGCTGATCTAATTCTGCGATCGCTGGGATGCGGTCATCATCAGCCGATTCAGGTTCCCCTCGCCACATCCAAACGATGCCTTGGCGTTCTACAACTTTAAAGGATTTTACACAGGCGTTAGTAGGAATTTTGGCATCGGTTGGTAACTGGGGAATATGCAGACATTCACCCTCACTGCCAAATTGCCAGCCGTGGTACAAACATTCGATTTTGCCATCGATGAGTTGTCCATCAGAGAGTTTAGCTGCGCGATGGGGACAACGGTCGATTAAACACACCAGTTTTCCCTCCTGGTTTCTGAATAAAACGAAGGGTTCATCATAGAGGGAAAAGCTATAAGGACAGGATGAAGGTAAGTCTTGAAGGAAAGTAATGGGATACCAACAATTTTTCCAGTTAAAGGTCTGGTCGTTTTCTGGTACGGCTAAGGGGGCAGTCGTTTTGGCTACATCTTGTGTTTGGGTATCAAGTGTCATGGTCAACTTCCTCGTTTGGGTACTGATATTAACTAGGTCAAGAACTAGCTGAGTTCAAGCCTTTACTTAAGGTGAGCAAAAATTTCGCTCGTCACTCGTTCAGCAGATTCCAAAGCCGATTCCATACCTGGAGAAGCGATCGCAGTATGTTCCCCTGCGAAGTGAATTCGCTTCCAGGGTTTAGCCATCTTGTCCTGAAATTGACGAATTTGTCCGGGAGCGAAGTGAGAATACGCTCCACGGGCATAAGGATCGCGACCCCAGGAGATTACGCGCACTATCTCCACATTCCCATCAGTGGCAGGGCGAATTCGTTTCAGTTCAGACTTGACAAATTGTGCTAATGCCTCTTCATTCATAGCATCCAACTGCTTGGCATTGGCTCCATTTACCCAGCAAACCAGGCTCTGTACTCGCCCAGTCTCATCCCGAATCGGAAAGACGCTCTCTAGCAAAGAGTCTGTCCACATCATCGGTGGATAGCCGTCTTTCTCCCAGAATGGCTCACGAACCTTAAAGCGGATTTGTGTCACAGCGGTGTAGGGCAATTCCTGTACCGCTTCAGCCTGCGCCCCTTGCAAAGGGGGAGTGATTTCTACCTGGCGCAGTACGGAAAACGGCAGAGTAACAACGGCATAATCAGCCCGGAACCTCGATCCATCTGAGCAGTGGACTTCAACATCGGTTTCACGACTACGAATGGACTCCACTACCTTCTGCGTTTGGACAGGAGACTTCAGAGATGCCGCCATTTTTTCGGGCAGGCGACTGTTACCACCCTTGATATGCATGGGTTTTTGGGTAGGAGTCTTGCCTCGCTGGTCGTTGCGGAGTGCCCACAGGGCGGAGGTAGTCTCCAGGCTATTCATTAAAGAAGTGGGGTCAAAGTTGATCAGGCGAAGGGCTTCTTTCGAGGCACCTTGGGCGCGGAGATATTCATCCAAGGGGATGTCTAGGGAAGCATGGTTCGGCTTTGTCCAGGCTGTAGCATCTTCTAAGGGATTATGCGGGCGGAGGTAGTGTGAGAGCAAGCGCGAGGGCATGAGACTCCGTTCGGCTGCAACTAATTGGTCGGCAGTCGATGTAGGCCAGTCTCGTGGCAACACGGATTGCCCTCTAACATAGAGCAGGAGTTCTTTGTCAAACCCTTTTGCTGCTTCTATCGGTACTTCCAAGTGTTGAGCTAAGGTTAACAAGCGCTGATATTTCTCGCTTAACGACTGACCCCCACTCTCTGGCTTACCGGGAACGTCATCTAGGGTATGGACGCGCCCCCCAACGCGATCGCGTGCTTCCAAAACCGTAACCGACAGCCCCTTTGCCTCTAACAACAACGCAGTATATAAACCTGAAAGCCCAGCACCAAGCACCAGTACTGAGGGGGAAGTCCCATCAGATGCAGCAACCTGCTGGGATGTCCGTCCTAATACCAGCAAGGTGAGGGCTGATTGGCTAAGTCCCCACAAGAACTCACGGCGGTTAAAAGGTTTGGTAGCCATTGTTTTTTCTTTTATCAGTAGTGGTGCATCCTGGGCAATTTATCGTTTCTGTACCAAGCGCTTGTTAGTGGTGAGTGTTTAGGAACGCTCAAATTGGATTTTTAGTTTCTCAGCTATGATCGCCATTGCGACAAGTAACAGAGAAGCTGACACTGCCGCTATTTGCATCACAGAACCGTCTGTAATTATGGCTAAAGCGGCGAGTGCGATCGCTACCCCTATAAACGTTTGTTGGAGTCGTGTTGTTACCTGATAGGCGCGATTGCAAGAACTACATAGTTGCGTATGTTGCAAAGATCGTTCTCTCTGTACCCAATTAGGCTTGCACTCTTCTGCATTTTGGCTCATGTTTGAGGTAGTATAACCCCGATAAAAGGGCAAAGAAGACCCAAATCGATCCAACCACTGGCGATATGCGATCGCAAAGGTGTCACAGGTCGGGAGCGGTGAATACACTTGTTTAATGTTTTGTCCCAACCGCTCAACTTCTTCCTGCTGCCCTAAAAGAAGTGTCAAATCCTCTTCCAGGATTTTGTTCTGTTTTAAGTGAATCCACCATCTGGGCGTCAATTTGACTTGCCAAGTCACAAAATTGCGATAGCTTCGGGTAAGAATCCGGCATCTCCCTTTACCCAGTGGGAAGAAATAAAACGCCTGTCCAAAAAACCAACCTCGCTCTGGAATGGGGAAGTGTAAATGCGCTAGTGATGGAGCAATGAAATCAAGGTTTCTCCAAGTTGGATTAGGTAGTTTAGTTTCCCGAAACCTGCCACGAAATCCCTTAACCGAACTTTCAATGATTTCCATTTCTAACGGTTGGGCTTTTTTCCGATTCCCTTGGTTCCCATGATGAGCAATGTGGATGTGAGCCGGGTCTAACATATGTTCGATAACATAGCTGAGATCGCAGGGCAGTTCAGTTATTTTATCGGTGTATACAAAACCCGGCTTGTTCAAGCTAGGAATAGTTGGGATGCACTCTTCATCCGCCGCCTCAGCGTTTCCTGCCCACATCCAAACCATGCCTTGACGTTCCACAACTTTAAACGATTGCACACAGGCATTAGCGGGAATTTTAGCATCGGTTGGTAACTGGGGAATATGCAGACATTCACCCTCACTCCCAAACTGCCAACCGTGGTACAAGCACTCTATTTTACCGTCGATGATTTGTCCG
>NZ_DATNPA010000780.1:0-6253 GCF_036703385.1 Allocoleopsis sp.
GACGCGCTACGCCATCTTGTCGTGCTGCCCGTTGTACAGCACCCGCAACGGCTGTCACAACTCGCTCATCAAAGACGGAAGGAATGATATGTTCTCGGTCTAAATCTGAGGCATGAATGAGAGAGGCGATAGCATCCGCGGCTTCCAGGTACATATTAGCCGTGATCGTTGCAGCGCGACAGTCAAGTACTCCGCGAAAGATGCCGGGAAAGGCAAGGACATTATTAATCTGATTGGGGTAGTCACTGCGACCGGTTGCCATCACAGCGACATAATCATCCACTAATTCGGGCTGAATTTCGGGGATTGGATTCGCCATTGCCATAACAATGGGTTTTTTCGCCATCGAATGTACCATTTGGGGAGTCAAGATATGGGGAACGCTGACGCCGAGAAACACATCAGCACCGGACATGGCACCGGCAAGAGAACCTGACGCATCAACGGCAAATTCTAGCTTTTGTTGAGTTAAATCCGTCCTAGTCTTGGAGAGGATACCTTTGGAGTCGCACATTAAAATTGTCTTAGCACCGGCTTTGCGCAGTAAGCGTGCGATCGCAATTCCAGCCGCGCCTGCGCCATTAATCACCATCCGAACTTCTTCGATGGATTTGTTCACCAGCTTCAGGGCGTTAATCAATGCGGCGAGGCTGACGATCGCTGTACCATGTTGGTCATCATGAAAGACAGGAATATCCAATTCCCGCCGTAGCCGCTCTTCAATTTCAAAGCAGCGGGGAGCGCTGATATCTTCCAAGTTTACACCCCCAAAAACGGGAGCGATATTCTTGACTGTTTCGACAATCTGGTCTGTATTTTGGTTCGCTAAACAGATCGGGAAGGCATCGATGTTAGCAAATTCTTTAAAGAGCATCGCTTTGCCTTCCATGACCGGCAGCGCGGCCTCTGGCCCCAGGTTTCCCAAGCCTAATACGGCGCTACCATCAGTGATAATCGCAACTGTATTGCTTTTGATGGTGAGGGAGTAAACTTTTTCTGGGTCTTCTGCGATCGCTTCGCAAATGCGCCCCACACCGGGTGTGTAAGCCATTGCCAAATCGGCTTGAGTTTCTAACGGCATTTTGTTCTGGATACAAATTTTGCCGCCTCGATGCAAGTTGAACGTGCGATCGTAGACATTGATTAGTTTGATATGATTCAGTGCCTTAACCGCGTTCACAATTTGATCGGCGTGTTCTGTGCTAGTAGCATCTACAGTAATGTCGCGAATGGCAATCTTTCGAGTTTGTTCGAGGAGCTTAATTTGTCCGAGGTTGCCGCCGACTTCTGCGATTG
Organism: Allocoleopsis sp.; assembly: GCF_036703385.1. Lineage (NCBI taxonomy): Bacteria > Bacillati > Cyanobacteriota > Cyanophyceae > Coleofasciculales > Coleofasciculaceae > Allocoleopsis > Allocoleopsis sp. Next base: position 1,297 of record NZ_DATNPA010000780.1, read on the forward strand.
CACCAGTAACGCTGGCTAACATCCCGGCACGGTTGGGAACTTGGACGCGAATGGTTAAACTGAAACTGGGGTTGGGCGTTAGGTCTGCCATGCTGTGTCGATTGCGGATTTGAAATTGTAGATTTTAGACTGAATTCAAAATCCCATATCTAAAATCTCAAATTAACCTAGCCTACAGGGCTAACCTGCTGCCAGTTGTACTCATTTACACTTATGAGGAAGCGCTCTACCCTATTTCAAACAAGTCTCTACACTGAAATTGTGATTAATGCGCCAAAGCAGCGAGTGTGGCAGGCGTTGTTCCAGAAAGACCAATGGAAGCACTGGAACACCTTTTTATATGACTGTGACTCAAAAGTGCCCTTTCGTCAGGGTCAGGAAGTCTTCCTCTCGCTGCGACGGCTTCCCCATGAGGATGAAACTGAGATTGAGCCTGTGGTGACACAAGTGCAGCCCCATGTCTGCCTCAGCTGGGTTGCCTCAATTCCTGGCTTTCGCAATGAGTATGTGTTTGAACTGCAAGAGATTGGTAGGGGTCGTACCCAATATATTCACAAAAATTATTATTCCGGTTTCTTAACCCGTGTGTTTCTGCCGTTTATTCGGGGAGATGAGCAGCGGGGTAATCAACGAATGGCAAGGGAATTGAAGCGATACGTTGAAAGTTTTTGATGAGCTTGCTAAGTTGCTCTCTTCACCTGTTGATTTGCAAACACTCTTAAGTCGAATGTCACTGACTTAAGCGTTTGTAGTAAGCGCTTTAGCGCTTCTGGCACTGAAGTGCCGACTAGGAACCTATGTTATTTCAGTGACATTCCTTATTAAGGCGAATGTCACTGACTTAAAGGAAAAGTGATCGTTGTTTGGGAAAAACCCAGATTGGGGGGTTTCCCCCCAAACCCCCCACTGGGGGACGGAGTGCCTCCCCCAGGCCCCCTGCACAAGGGGCGGTTGGTGAGGTAAAAGAGTTCTTAGGTCAGTGCCATTCCTCTTAATACTAATTAATACTAAGTTGCAGTCAAAGATAGTAGATAGAGGGACAAGGGAGACAAGGAGGACAAGGGAGACAAGCGGGAAGGAAAGTATTACCTATGAACGCAACTCGGTATAACTCCTAAAAACAACTAAAACGTTATACATTTCTGAGACAATCAAACAATAGCTGTCAGCGAAAGCTCCATTTGTCAAGTTGGAAGGTGAGTTGGTTGAAAGTTGGAAGGTTGGACGTAATTTTCTGTAGGCATTCCTAACGGGTAGGTTCAAACTCGTCCTAACCTTTAACTTGTGAATCTGCAACCTGCGAACTTTCTAACCTCCAACCCATGCTGCTGATAGCGCATAGCGCATAGCCAAGGAAGAACATACCAATGCCGGACAACCTTAGAAGCCAAGTCGTTACCCAGGGCGTGCAGCGATCGCCTAACCGTGCCATGCTACGGGCTGTGGGTTTCCAAGACCAAGATTTTACCAAGCCCATTGTGGGTATTGCCAATGGGTACAGCACGATTACCCCTTGCAATATGGGCATCAATGTGCTTGCACAACGAGCTGAGGCGGCCGTTAAAAACGCCAGTGCCATGCCTCAGATGTTCGGTACGATTACCATTAGCGATGGTATCTCGATGGGTACGGAAGGGATGAAGTATTCCCTAGTGTCACGAGACGTGATTGCTGACTCGATTGAGACGGCTTGCAATGGTCAGAGTATGGATGGGGTGCTGGCGATTGGCGGCTGTGACAAGAATATGCCAGGTGCCATGATTGCAATGGCACGGATGAACATCCCTGCCATTTTCGTCTACGGGGGAACTATCAAACCCGGACATCACAACGGACGCGACTTGACGGTTGTCAGTTCCTTTGAAGCGGTGGGAGAGTACAGCGCTGGCAAGATTGATGAAAATGAACTGATGGAAGTCGAGCGAAAGGCTTGCCCCGGTGCAGGTTCCTGCGGGGGAATGTATACCGCTAATACCATGTCTTCCGCCTTTGAAGCGATGGGGATGAGTCTGCCGTATTCCTCCACAATGGCAGCTGAGGATGCCGAAAAAGCGGACAGCGCTGAAAAATCTGCTTTTGTTTTGGTGGAGGCGATTCGTAAACAGTTATTACCTCGCCAGATTCTGACTCGCAAGGCATTTGAAAATGCAATTTCTGTCATTATGGCGATCGGGGGTTCCACGAATGCCGTATTACATTTACTCGCGATCGCACATTCGGCTGGAGTCGAGTTAACGCTTGATGACTTTGAGACGATTCGTGCTAAGGTACCGGTACTGTGTGACCTTAAACCGAGTGGTCGATATGTAGCAACCGATTTACATCGTGCTGGTGGCATTCCCCAAGTGATGAAAATGCTGCTAGTGCATGACTTGTTGCACGGGGACGCCTTAACGATTACCGGTCAAACCATTGCTGAAGTATTGGCAGATGTTCCAGAGGAACCCCCAAAAGACCAGGATGTGATTCGTGCTTGGAATAATCCGATGTATGCTCAAGGGCACTTGGCGATTTTGAGGGGCAATTTGGCAACAGAGGGCGCGGTGGCGAAAATCACCGGGGTCAAAAAGCCACAAATTACTGGCCCTGCACGGGTGTTTGAATCCGAGGAAGCTTGCCTAGATGCCATTCTTGCTGGTCAGATTAAGGCGGGAGATGTGATTGTCGTCCGTTATGAAGGGCCAAAAGGTGGGCCAGGAATGCGGGAAATGCTCGCTCCTACCTCTGCACTGATTGGTGCTGGGTTAGGGGATGCGGTGGGTTTAATTACCGATGGACGCTTTTCCGGAGGTACCTACGGCATGGTTGTGGGACATGTGGCACCAGAAGCAGCAGTTGGAGGTGCGATCGCATTGATTCAAGAAGGGGATACGATTACGATTGATGCTCCTGCACGGTTGTTACAGCTCAATGTATCGGATGAAGAATTAGAGCGACGCCGTGCCAACTGGCAGCCGCCCAAACCTCGGTATACAACGGGTGTGCTAGCGAAGTATGCCAAGTTAGTATCTTCCAGCAGTGTCGGTGCGGTGACAGATTTGGGGTTGGATTGAAGCTTGGCGGTTTCAACCGCAGCTACATAAACTCGCACCCGCCTGCGTGGCTTACAAAATACGTGATTTATCTCTAGTCCGCGAAGGCGGACTTTGTTTTTATAGCCGTGATTTCTAATCGCTAGAGCGCCGGTTCAGTAATCCCAGCCATAACGAAAAATGATCATTCTGGCGCTCATCTTCAGCGGAAAATCAGGCTCTTGATTATTAGTGAACTGGCGCTCTAGGGCTTAATCTGCATAAGCTTTCCACTCATGAGATATATAGTGTTACGTCAGTTATCCTCTACCAACACAGGACTCTGCCAATGCGCCCTCCTCTCAAGTCCATCAGCTTGTTGACGACGACATTGCTGCTTTCCCTGACTCCTTCCCTATTGCCCATTTGGGGGCGGGCACAGAGGCACCGCCCCTACATTTTACTCGCCGCCGCAGCACAGACACCAACGACACAAAACCGTCAAGCCGAGGTAGATAAGCTATTCCAAGAAGGTGTGCAGCAGTATCGCCAAGGGTACTACCCAAAAGCACTCGCTACTTATCAACGGGTGCTGGAAATACGGCAACAACAGAATGACAAAGCCGGAATTGGGCAAACCCTCAATAATATGGGTGAGGTTTACATCGGTTTGGGGCAACCTGACAAAGCCTCGGAAGTCTTGCAGCAAGCCTTGGCTATGCGTCGGGAACTAAAAGACCGAAAAGGGGAAGGAGAAACACTCGATAACCTTGGCTCAGTCTACAACTTTAAAGACCAATATGACAAAGCCTTAGAAGTTTTACAGCAAGCCTTAGCTATTCGTCGAGAGGTAAAAGATAGGGCAGGGGAAGGTAGGACACTGAGAAAAATAGGGGTAACTTACTCTTATTTAAAACAAAAGCCTAAAGCTTTAGGAATATATAACCAAGCACTGACAATTCAGCAAGAAGTAGGAGATAAATTTCAGATAGGTTATACGTTTGGTGCGATAGGTTCACTATATTCAGATTTGGAAGACTATCCCCGTGCTTTGGAGTGGTTTGAGAAATCATTAGCTGCACACCGAGAGCTAGGTAATCGCTTCGCCGAAAGCAATTTTCTGTTACTAATCGGAGGTACTTACTTCAACCAATTTAAATATGACCGCGCTTTGGAATCTTATCAGCAAGCATTACCCATATTTCGAGAATTAGGGCTGCGCGGAAAAGAATATATCGCGCTGTTTAACATAGGTAACACTTATGGCGCAAAAGGTGACAAGGAACGTGCTGTGGAGTTTCTCCAGCAATCATTGGCAATTCAACGGGAAATCAACGACAGCAGCTTCCAACTGGATACCCTGACAACGCTCATGATTAATAGTTCTAAAGCATATGATTTGTATTACAAAGGATTGTATTCTCAAGCTAGAGCGGAAGCACCCCATGATATTAAGTTGGCGCAGGACGTTTTACAGTTGTCGCGAGAACCCAAACAGCCAGATAAGGAAGCATTTGCTTTAACAGAATTGGGGACTGCTTACAAAATTCTAGGAGACTACGACAAAGCCATAGAGTTTTTGCAACAAGCGGCGAATATTGCCCGCCAAGTTAAAGCATTAAGTACTGAAAGTGCGGCACTGTCTCAGCTTGACTCAATTTACGCTTCCCAAGGGAAGAATAGACAAGCTATTGAGTTAGGGCAGCGACAAATAGAAATCGCACGGGAACAAAAAAATCCTTCTGGTGAGGCATCTGATTTAAACAGTCTTGCCAGTACCTATTATGTGTTGGGAGAAGACGAGAAAGGGATTGAACTATACCAGCAAGCCTTAGCCAAGGCGCGGGAAATCAACATATCTCAATTATCTCCCAGTCTACAAGAAGATGCTTGGGAAACCCTGCCTGCTACCCTGGGGGGTTTGAGTTTGGGTTACAGCCATCTTG
>NZ_DATNPA010000781.1:0-15751 GCF_036703385.1 Allocoleopsis sp.
CTAATTCTTCATACGTTCGGATAATACTCGTGAGTGCTGCAACTTCTCGAAAAGAGTCTCCTTGTTCCCGCCAAATCGACAGTTCCTGGTTGTAAAATTCCAGCGCCTTGGGATAATCTTTGGCAAGTCGGTAAACACTGCCGATGCTATCCAGGGTTTGACCTATCCTAGTGCGATCGCCGATGCTCCTAAATAGTTCTAGTGCCTGAGTGTAAGTGTCGATACTGAGCTGATAATCACCCAAAACACTGTAAACGGCAGCGATACTATTGAGCGTGACGGCTTGTTGAGGGCGATCATTGACTCGACGCTGGATATCCAGTGCTTGGTTGTAAAAGTCGATCGCCTTCTGCGCCTCACCCAAGGAATTATAAATAGCAGCTATGTTACTCAGAGTAAAGGCTTCTCTCGCGGGGTTGCGAATGGCACGCTGTAGCGCGAGGGCGGCTTGGAGGGAATCCAACGCTTTTTGGTTTTCTCCCATTTGGCTGTAAGCTAGGCTCATTTGGTTGAGAACTTCAGCTTCCCCAGCTCGATCTCCCGCCTTTTGCAGGAGCGATCGCGCTTGATTATAGTAGTTCAATCCCTGCTGATAATCATTCGATGAACTGTAGGTTCCAGCCATACTCATGAGAATCAACGCTTGCTGAGAGAGGCTTACACGCAGCGCCACTCCTGACAGATTTCCCTGTGCTGCTTGTTGGAGTTGCAGGGCTTGGTTGTAAAACTCCAGAGCCTTCTGTTTTTGGCCTAATGAGGTATAAAGTAGGCCGATTTGACTCAGCGTTTCGGCTTGCCCAGCCAAATTCCCTTCCTGCTTCTGGATTTCCAGAGCTTGATTATAAGATTCAAGCGCCTTCTGTGGCTCACCTAATGAAGTGTATACTCTGCCAAGCGCCTGAAGCGTTTCCCCCTGCCCAGCCAGATTCTTCTGTGTACGCTGAATCACCAGTGCTTGATTGTAGGCATCGAGGCTGGCTTGAGTGTCACCTGATTTGAAATAGATTCCGCCCAGACTGCTCAGTGTATCGGCGGCTAAGGCGGCTTGGTTTTGTGCCTGAAACAGAGACAACGCTTGCTTGTATGAGTCTACTGCCTTTTGAGTCTCGCCTAAGTTCGAGTAAGCACCACCGAGGGAAAACAGCATAATTGCTTCCCCAACCCGATCCTTAAGTTCGCGTCGGATGGTGAGTGCCTGCTGATAAGAATCCAGTGCCTTTTGGTTCTCGTTCAGGGTATAGTAGAGCGTGCCAATACCGAGCAGCGTGGAAGCTTCCTCAGAACGAGTGCCTAACTGACGCCAAATTAAAAGAGCCTGTTCGTATTTTGCGATCGCTTGCTGCCGGGATTCTGCTGTTCCTTGCTCAGACAGTTTCTCGGCTTGCTGCAAGAGTTGCTGCCCCCGTGTGTAGGCTTGTTGCTGCTCAGGACTCTTGATATTGGGTAAGGTTGTTGCAGGTTGCTGAGCGATTACAAGGCGGTTGGTGCTAGGGGTTGCTGTCATTGACTCTGACAATAAGAGAATGCCGAGTGGTATTCCAAGGAGCGATCGCACAAATATCCTGCCATAACCCATTCGCCTCAACAATTTAACCTCCACGTAGGCAATATAATTCCCCTCCACCAACTCTAAGAGCCTGGTGAAGAACGTTAGCTTTGGCGATGTCCCCTAGATGATCGGTTCAATAGACCTGTTTTGAAAGTCTCCTTTCATGCTGGAGTGTGAGCGTACCGCTCATGAGTGTCTCTTGCATAAATCCTGAAATGCCCCTTAAATCCACGCCAGGTGCTCTACTTGGGGAGACCCCTGCGTACCCGCCACTGGCTCCCCAATTCTGGGGGACTTTGAGAGTCTTGCCCCAAAGTTGGGGGGTTAGAGGGGCAAAAATCGAATGAGAGCAAGAGGTCTAATCATCGTCGTAACTGTTCCAGAGTCCTCGAAAAATGACTATTCTAACGGCAAATAATCCCCTTTGACTTTTCTAGGGGAGTATATGACCCGTCTTTCGGGCAATAAAGTCTACGAGCTTTTGATAAGCCTCTGGGTCTTTTTGCTCGTTAATCACGATGGGAATAGAACTATCCGGCAACCAAAACGTGATCCGGTTAGCAGGAGTGTAGCAAAAACTACTGATACGGTTGAGGTCGATGACATAGTCATTCCTCTCGTAACTCAAATGAATCCACGAACTCGACAGCGAGTGCGCAGATACCTGTTGAATGTAGTCCAGAATTTGTTGATAACCTTCTGGATTACTTAGCTGGTTGATGATAATCGGGACAGCACTATTGGGCAACCAGAAGGTTATCTTCCCATTGGGAGCGCAGGCAAATGCACTGAGACGGTCAAGATCGACTACATATTCATTGCGCTCGTAATTAACTTTGATCCAGTACGCCACACTACCTCCTCGCTCCAAGGGCGAATTCTGGCACTACAAACAGTAAACAGTGAGCAGTGACCAGTGAACAGTTGGTTACTGTTTTTGGGAAAGGTGGGAGTAAGAGTCCCCCACCTCTACAGGCGATCGGTTGCATGGGGATTGAACCCCATCTGTTAGCGCACTGGGCAACCTGGTCACTGATTAAATCTGCTAACCTTCAACCTTCAACCTTCAACCTTCAACCTATTTTCAGCCTTAGGATACCTCTGCGGGAGCGAGCTCCGTTGGAGTAACACTGGGAGCGATCGGCTCTTCCCCATGCGCGGCACGTCCAGAAGCTTGCACAAACCCTTGAAACAACGGATGAGGCGCACTAGGCCGAGAACTAAACTCGGGATGAAACTGAGTGGCAATGAAGAAGGGATGTTCGGGGAGTTCTATCATTTCTACCAAACGTCCATCTGGAGAGGTGCCGCTAACCGCATAGCCCGTATCCAAAAATAGGTTGCGGTAGGCGTTATTGAATTCATAACGGTGCCGATGGCGTTCGTAAATGACCTCTTCTTTGTACAACATGAACGCCAGGGTATTTGGAGTTAGACGGCAAGGATACAACCCTAACCGCATGGTGCCTCCCAAATCGACAACATCCTGTTGCTCCGGCAACAGATTAATCACTGGGTTGGCAGCCTGAGGCGCAAACTCTGCGCTATTGGCATCCTGTAGTTTGGCAACATTTTGTGCCCATTCGATGACAGCACACTGCATTCCCAAACATAAGCCGAGGAAAGGAATCTTATTTTCACGGGCGTATCGAATCGCGGCAATCTTACCTTCAACGCCTCGGCAGCCAAAACCACCAGGGACGAGAATACCGTTCACACCGGCGAGGAAATGTTCTGCACCATAGGCTTCAATATCTTCCGAGTTTACCCAGCGCACGTTAAGTTCACTTCCCATTGCGATCGCGGCATGACGCAGCGCTTCCACGACGGAAAGATAGGCATCATTGAGCCGGATATACTTCCCTACCAAGGCAATTTCAATCTCGTGGGTGGGACAATACAGGCGCTCAATAATCGTCTGCCATTGACTTAAGTCGGGTTCGCGCTGTTGCATTTGCAATAGTTCCAGCGCTTGATGGGCTAATCCTTCTCGCTCTAAGTTGAGCGGCACTTCGTAGATACTGCTGGCATCCTGAGATGTAATCACTGACTCTACCGGAACATCACAAAATTCTGAGAGTTTCTCTTTTAAGCCATGCTGTAAGGGGCGATCGCATCGGCAAACCAACATATCCGGTTGAATACCTATAGAACGCAGTTCCTTCACCGAGTGCTGAGTCGGCTTGGTTTTCATCTCGCCCGCCGCCGGAATCCAGGGCAACAATGTCACATGCATATACAGCACATTATTCCGCCCAACATCCTTGCGGAACTGGCGAATCGCCTCTAGAAACGGTAGGGACTCAATATCCCCGACCGTCCCGCCAATTTCCGTAATCACTACATCCGGATTCGTATTCTTCGCTACTCGGTGGATGCGTTCTTTAATTTCATTGGTGATATGGGGAATGACTTGTACAGTGCCCCCCTTATAGTCGCCCCGACGCTCTTTATTAATCACCGCCTGATAAATCGACCCCGTAGTAACGCTATTCAGGCGCGACATTAAGGTATCTGTAAAGCGTTCGTAATGCCCCAAGTCTAAATCTGTCTCAGCACCATCTGCCGTGACAAAAACCTCCCCGTGCTGGAAAGGACTCATTGTGCCAGGATCGACGTTAATATATGGGTCTAACTTGAGAATTGAGACAGAATAGTCACGAGATTTTAAGAGACGCCCTAAGCTAGCCGCAACTATTCCCTTGCCGATGCTAGAGACGACGCCGCCAGTTACAAAGACAAACTTAGTCATAAAATTTTTAAGAGCACAGTCTGGTAGAGAATTCCCCCGTCAATTGTGACACAATCTTCAAGAGTTGTTGGCGGCGGGTGTTGGCTCTGCCCCATCAATGGGTGAAACATTTAATTATAGCCCTTCTTGCCTAAATTTGGAGATTTCGCCCAAGATAACAAATCTCGGCTCACTTGGATAGGAGTTTCGTTTTTTTTAAAAGGTTCATCAATGGCTAAGTTTTACTCGGAAATTAATTCCTCTTTACAAGACTTTATTAAAGAGCAAAAAATATTTTTCACGGCAACCGCACCTCAACAAGGTCGCATTAACTTATCCCCCAAAGGAATCGATACCTTTCGTTGCATTGATCAAAAGACAGTTGGCTATCTCGACTTGACTGGCAGTGGTAATGAAACGGCTGCTCACTTAATTGAAAATGGGCGCATGACCATTATGTTTTGTAGCTTTTCTGAGCAGCCGATGATTTTACGCCTTTATGGACAAGGTAGGGTGATTCATTCTAGGGATAAGGAATGGGAAAGATTTTACTCCTTGTTTGATTCTCTGCCAGGAGAGCGCCAAATTATTGTTCTTGCAGTGGATTCAGTACAAACATCCTGTGGATATGGTGTACCTCTGTATGAATTTAAACAAGAAAGGGGAACTATAGTGGAATGGGCCATTAAAAAAGGTGAACAGGGAATTCAAGAGTATTGGCAAGCTAAAAACCAAAAAACTATTGATGGTTTACCTACTAAATTATTAGAAGATTAAAGTAGGATAAGTAGGAAAAACAGGAAAGTAAATATGTCTTACTAAATAACCAGAAAGACCTGAGTGAAGAGCAAGAAATTCTTGGGATTCGATAAAGTAGTAAGTTGACGCGCATCCACTGAATAGGAAGATTTATGACACAATACGACGTATATGGTCTCGGCAATGCCCTCCTGGACATCGAATTGGAAGTTTCCCCAGAGATACTCCAGGAACTGGGGATTGATAAGGGTGTCATGACGTTAATTGAAGAAGATCATCAGCATAAGATTCTGAAACACTTGGATGGTCAGCTGATGAAGCGCAGCAGTGGGGGGTCGGCGGCGAATACGATGATTGCCGTGAGCCAGTTTGGCGGCAAAGCTTTCTATTCTTGCAAAGTCGCAAATGATGAACCCGGACAGTTTTACCTTGACGATCTGCTCCGCTCTAATGTGGATACTAACCTACAGCAGCATCCCCCTGAAGCAGGCATCACCGGCAAATGCTTGGTGTTTGTGACTCCCGATGCTGATCGCACCATGAACACGTTCCTCGGAATTTCAGCCAGTTTCTCAGAAACAGAATTAGTACCGGAAGCGATCGCACAGTCCAAATATACCTACATTGAGGGGTATCTCGTGACAGGTGCTGCCAGCAAAGCTGCTGCGATTAAAGCCAGAGATATTGCCAAGGCTGCGGGTCGAAAGGTGTCCCTATCCCTATCCGACTTCAACATGGTGAAGTTCTTCAAGGATGGATTGCTCGAAATCATTGGTTCAGGTGTGGATTTCCTGTTTGCTAATGAAAGTGAAGCCCTCACAATGGCTGAAACTCAAGAGATTGCGGTTGCAGTTGAATACCTCAAACGGCTGGCTTCGGGTTTTGCGATTACCCGTGGCGCTAAAGGGTCCCTAATCTTTGATGGGCAAGAGCTCGTCGAAATTGCTCCGGTGCCAGTCAAGGCGATCGATACAGTTGGGGCGGGAGATATGTATGCTGGCGCTGTGCTTTACGGACTGACCCATAGCATGAGTTTTGCTGAGGCTGGTCAGTTAGGTTCCTCTTCGGCTGCACAGTTGGTCACTCGCTTGGGACCCCGCATGAAAATAGAAGAAACTCGTTCTCTCTTGGAGCAGTTGGAACGTTCTCTGGCATCCAAAGCAAGCAGCTAGAAGCGCAGGGCATCAGTCTTGCAAGCATTTGGAACAGATTCGCAGCAATCAGAGATTCTGATTAGACATCATGGGCAGGAAGCGCACAAAGACGCACTGAAAATCTCTTCCCCTAACCCCTAGCCTCTAGTCCCTAACCCCTATTTTCAAGTTATACCAATTTCCTAAATGCTTGCTACAAATATTTTTCTTTTTCCCGCCTTATTTAAGAGGGGTTAGGGGGGTAGAACTGTTGGAGTGAAATTAAAAAATAAGTGGTATTAAGAATGAGATACGTTTTGGGATTGGCTCTGCTAGGAACAGTAATTGCATCTCCCGCTTGGGCAGAACAACCCCTTTCTGTTGTGTATCCACCACCCAACCACAAAACAACAGCCGATCGCATCTTTTTTATTGGCACCGCTCCCTCCTCAGGTGAGGTGGTAGTGAATGGTAAAGCGATCGCACGGAGTCCAGCAGGGCATTTTGCTCCCAGTTTCCCCTTACAACTGGGAGAGAACCAGTTCACGGTGCGCTATCAAAACCAACAAGTCCAAATCAAAGTAACGCGGACATCGACACAACCGACTCTACCCACCGGGTTAGCGTTTAGCAAAGATTCACTCACCCCTGCCGTAGATATTGCCACCATGCCTGGAGAGCTAGTTTGTTTTGGTGCGATCGCATCCCCTAATGCTAGTGTCTCCGTTAAGCTAGCCAATCAAACCATCCCCTTACTTCCCCAATCTCAGGATGTCGATCTACCAGCCAATTCAGCTGCACTCACTCAAGCCAATCAACCCATCCCCCGCGTCCCCGCAGGCGCAGAGGTAGGAAAATATCAGGGTTGTGCCACAGCCGAGGCACCTGGTAATTTGGGTTTACCACAGTTTCAATTGACGCTCAACGGTCAGAGCATCAGCCAAGCCGGGTCAGGAAAAATCTCGATTCTATCTCCAGCCAAGCTAGAAGTTGCAGAAGTGATCAGTGAGGCGGGTGTTGCCCGGACTGGCCCTAGTACTGACTATTCTCGCCTGACACCACTCCCCAAAGGCTCGAAGGCAACGGTAATCGGTCGAGAAGGAGAGTGGGTAAGACTGGATTATGGCGCTTGGATTAAAGCCTCAGAAGTGCGAATTGTTCCGGGTGCTGTACCACCCAAGTCGCTGATTAGGAGTATCCGTTCCCGTAACGTTGAGGGTGCAACAGAAGTCCTGTTCCCCTTACAAGTGCCAGTCCCTGTAACTGTGCAGCAGAGCGATCGCAGATTTACCCTCACTTTGTACAACACAACAGCCCAAACTGACATTATTCGCCTTGAGGATAACCCCCTAATTTCCCGCCTCGACTGGCAACAAGTCGCACCCGGTCAGGTGCAATATACATTTAACCTGAAAACCCAACAACAGTGGGGCTACAATCTCAGATACGAAGGAACCACCCTTGTATTATCTCTACGTCACCCATCCAGAGTAAGTAGTCAGGCGCTCAACTCTTCCAGCCAAAATCCCCAGTCCCTATCCGGAATCAAAATCCTCCTGGATGCCGGACATGGGGGTACTGAATCGGGTGCATCCGGACCTACAGGTTATCTGGAAAAAAATGTCACTCTAATTATGGCGAAGTTGGTGCGTGAGCGCCTGCTGGAAAAAGGAGCTACGGTGTATATGACGCGGGAGGAAGATAAGGATGTATCGCTGCAAGATCGGGTGGCAATGATTGACAAACTCAAGCCTGCGATCGCAATTTCCATTCACTACAACTCTCTACCCGATGAGGGTGATGCCCAGAATACGAAAGGAATGGGAGCCTTTTGGTACAACACCCAAGCTCACAGCCTCGCTGTATTTTTACATGACTATATCGTGAAAAAACTAGGGCGTCCTTCCTATGGGGTGTTTTGGGATAACCTGGCGCTTACCCGTCCCAACAGTACCCCATCTGTGCTGTTGGAATTGGGTTTTATGAGCAATCCGGTGGAATTTGAATGGGTGACAAATCCACAGGAACAGCCCAAATTAGCCCGTGCGATCGCAGATGGTATAACTGAATGGTTTTTCTCTCAAAAATGAGTTACTGACGCTGGGTGAGCGAAGCGGTTAACCTGGAGGAAAATAGTATGTTAGCGATCGTATGTCTAAATCTTCTCCTCCGGAACCTCCTCCTCTTAAGCTGGATGATTGTATTAGTGTTTTTGTCACTTTTACAACGATCATTAGCTTGTTATATTATTGGGCGTTGAATAAGAAAAATGACAAATTCCGTCTCGAAGAAATAGAGTCTTCGCCGCCTTCACCTCAACCCAAGTCTGCGCCAGAGGCATTGCCAACACAAAAGCCAACGACTACAGCGCCTGAATCTTTATCTTTGTCCTTGACTACATCTAAAACAAATCCTACTCGTGAATCATCCTCTCATCTATCCTCTATCAAGCAGTCTAAACCTCAAGCGTCACAGAAAAGTGCTTCCCCAGATTCAGCTCTAGATAGCGCTGTTTCAACACCTATACCCGCTGCTCCTACCCCAACTTCAGCCGTTGAATTTTCTGATGTCTCCGCTAGTTCTTGGGCGACTCCTTCTATTACGCGCCTCAACAAGCGAAAGATAATGGTCGGCTTTCCTGATCACAGTTTTCGGCCTAATAAGTTTGCGACACGGGGAGAATTTGCTGCCCTGCTCAAAAAAATATTTGACCCAAAAAATCGGCAAAATGCGATCAATTTCAATGATTTACATACAGATTACTGGGCTTCTGATGCCATTCAGAAAGTCTCCAAAGCAGGACTTTTAAAAGGGTATCCAGCCAAAGATTTCCGCCCCGACCAACCTGTCACTCGTGCAGAGGTTTTAGTTGCTCTCGCTACAGCGTTAAATCTTAAAACACCATCCACACCAGCCAAAACTTTACAGATTTATCAAGATGCTGATCAAGTGCTTGATTATGCGATCGCTAAAGTAGCAGCAGCGCAGGAAGCGGGACTGGTTGTTGGTTATCCTAAGGAAAAATTGCTTGTACCCAATAAACCTGCTACTCGTGCTGAGATGGCTGCTATGTTTTATCAAGCGTTGGCGAAATCAGAAAAAGAACAAAAGGTCGGTACTCGGTTTTAATCCAGTTTTACCTCTATGCAGTGAACTAAACCAAACTTAAATTTAAGTCATTAGCAAGCAGGGACTATGTATTTATCTACTGATAAACTCATGCATTTTGTTGTTGGGTTAGCTGTCGGAGTGAGTTTTTGGCAGCTCCTCGAACACTACGCCAAAGTGGGAGTACGAAGAATCAACCCAATTTGGTTCTTAATTATGTTGATTTGGGGAGCCAGTGGCTTATTTTTCTTCCGTAAACTTCACATTCCTATCTTATCTAACGACTTCTTCTATATGGCAGTGCCAGACTGGGATATTCCACTCTACAACTGGACACGCCTCAGGTTTCTCATCCACCGCAGTTGGTTATTTCATTCGGCATTACTGCCTATAGGTTTACTGTTTATCAGCTTGTGGGGTATGAATCGCGCCCAATCTCTTAGTAATAACCCAAAGTGGAACTGGCTACGAGATGCAGCAATAGGGCTATCTGTAGGCATATCAGCCCACTTAATTTGGGATGCCCTGCTATCGGAAACAAAAGCAGGGTTTCTGATTAACGGCTGGAATCATTCTACCTCCCTCATTTGGTTAGCCCTGAACCTGATCATGGGTTTTGGCGTTCCTTTTCTAGTGATTTGGGCAAGGGATTTTCTATCTCGAAATAGTCATTAAATACTGTGCTGCAATCCTAGAGTAATGTCACTGACTTAAGAAATCTCCTACCTCACCCAATACTGCTCGGTTAGTGAAATTCAACACGGGAGATCCCCCTAAATCCCTCTTAAAAAGGGGGACTTATATTCCCCGCTTATTAAGGGGGGCTGGGGAGGCTCGGTCTTATCCGAGCAGTATTGCTACCTCACCAACCAACCCTTGTGCAGGGGGTCTCTAGGTAGGCACTCCGTCCCCCAGTGGGGGGTTTGGGGGGAACCCCCCCAATCTGGGTTTTTCCAAGAAACGATCACTTTTCGCTTAAGTCAGTGCCATGCGAGTTAAGTCTGATACGAAGTCGCGTTGCTCCTACGGAGCCGCTTCGCTAACGTAGATACTACTTTCTCTTCCTGACCCCCCAAGTCTTGCCTATCTACTACCTTATGACTGCAACTTCTTATGACTGCAACTTGGTATGAAGGGTCTCTAAGGTTGTATAGCCCCAAGAGCCTGCATAATAACCGAGTAACTAACTCCTGAATTTGTATTATATATTACATTTTGTCAATTCTTTATGTGTGGGCAATGCTCCATAGCCTCTTGCACTCTGCATCAGCTTTTCCTGGCTATAAATCAAGCGCCTCCCACAGAGCTTCCTGTTATGCTTGGCATAGTAAGGTTGGTCTAGCAACCTCTCATGCAAAGTAACTAGCCGCCAATTTCAATCCTGACGAATACCAACAAATGACAAGAACTGACGCAAAATTTGGAAGCTTTCGGGGTGACGAACGATTTCAGGTTTTGATTCAGGGTGGCAGTGATTAACAAAGGAGTTGTGCCGTATTCCTCATAGAGGTGGCACAATAATAGTTTCTAGATCTCCCAAACCCTCCGATTAGAGTGCGTTTGCTGTTGGGAGGAACTGGCCTGTCGGTCAGTTACCTAATCTCAAGCCTTGTCAGGGTTAGCCATCTCCCTGCTGGATGAAGCATTGGCAGCACAGCCGTTACATACGGAAGCGCAACTTGTAGGCGCTTAGTGCTTTCAATCGCTGCAAACCTCTCCAGTGTGGGATGGATTTTCCTTTTCGGTCGTCAGGTGTACATTTACCTAATCTGCGAAGCAGCGCATAAACGAAGAAAACGATTAATCCAGCATCAACCCCCAACTATGCAGACTATCGAAAAGACCGAACCGAAACTCTTAGAACTCAAAAGCCGTCTGGCCGAAATCCATGATATCGAAGCAGCGGCATCCCTACTCTACTGGGATCAGGCAACTTATATGCCTCCTGGAGGTGCAGCGGCTCGTGGACGCCAGCTAGCAACCCTGCAACAAATCTCCCACAGTAAATTTATCGATCCGGCGGTTGGCGAACTGCTGGAAGATTTGCGCCCCTACGAAGAAAGTTTACCCTACGATTCGGATGAAGCTAGCCTCATCCGCGTTACTCGGCGAAATTACGAAATAGCCGTGCGGGTGCCAGCAAAATTTATGGCCCAACTCTCGATGCATCGCACCCAAACTTACGAAGCTTGGGTGGTAGCGCGACCGATGAACAGCTTTGCGACGATAGAGCCTTACCTGGAAAAAACTCTGGAATTGAGCCGCGAATTGGCAAACTTTTTCCCTGGCTACGAACATATCGCCGATCCCCTAATTGACTTTGCTGACTATGGCATGAAGGCATCGTTTTTGCGATCGCTGTTTGCCGACTTGCGAAACGAACTCGTACCCATTGTGGAAGCGATTACGTCCCAACCCCCTATCAATGATAGCTGTTTACATCAGTTTTACCCTGAAGATCAGCAGTTAGATTTTACTCTCAAGATACTTGAACAGCTGGGTTATGACTTTCACCGGGGGCGTCAAGACAAAACGCACCACCCGTTTATGACCAATTTCTCCATCGGCGATGTGCGAATTACTACCCGCGTTTATGAGAACGACTTAGGTCAAGCCTTATTTAGTACAATCCACGAGATGGGTCATGCTCTCTACGAGCAAGGCATCAACTTGGAGTATGAAGGCACACCCTTGGCGGCGGGGACATCCTCCGGCGTCCACGAGAGCCAATCCCGACTTTGGGAAAATTTGGTGGGGCGGAGTCTAGGCTTCTGGAACTATTATTATCCCCAGTTGCAGGCTTTCTTTCCCGCTCAGTTGGGCGAGATTTCCCTGGATGCATTTTACCGGGCGATTAATAAAGTGGGGCGATCGCTGATTCGGACTGACGCCGATGAGGTCACGTACAATCTGCACGTTATGATTCGCTTCGACTTAGAATTACAAATGCTGGAAGGTAGTCTTGAGGTGAAAGACCTCCCCGAAGCTTGGAACGAACGCTACCGCTCAGATTTGGGGATTATTCCACAAACGGATACCGACGGTGTATTACAGGATGTGCATTGGTACACCGGTCAAATTGGCGGGATGTTCCAAGGTTACGCCCTAGGCAACTTACTCAGCGCTCAATTTTTTGAGGCTGCCATCCTTGACCATCCAGAAATCTTAACAGACATAGAGCAAGGACAGTGTATTACACTACATAGTTGGTTGAAAGATAAAATCTACCAACACGGTTGCAAATACACGGCAACTGAACTGATCAGGGAGGTGACTGGTGCGTCTTTACGCATCGAGCCATTTATTCGTTATATCCGGCGAAAGTATGGGCAACTTTACACTCTCTGAGCTTGCCCTCTTGAACATGTGTTGATCTATCTCAGGGAATACGCTTTCTGGACAGCAATTTGTAAATTGTTGTTATCACTGTTCTATTTTGCGCTTTGGGAGTTGCAATGCTCAATCTGATCCAGGACGTTCTTGAAAGTGACGAGAGAAGCGATCTCCGGCAGTTCGTTAGCCAGTTACGCGCCTCAGATAAAAAGTATTTACTGCGAAACGATATTCTTGCTGCTTTTAGTGAATACTGCGCCAGCCACAAAAAACCGGAACATTTTTTTCAATATTCCAACCTGGGGCAACTGGTGTATTATACCCAGGAAATCATTCTGGATAATGAGAGCCTCTACCTAATCATCCGACCGAAGATTGCTTCTCAAGAGGTCTACCGGGTGTTAGAAGACTTGACTGTTGAGCCGGTCACGGTGCAAGAACTGCTGGATCTGCGCGATCGCTTCGTTAACCATTACCATCCCACGGAAGGGGACGTTCTTGAACTCGACTTTCAGTCTTTCTACGACTACTCTCCGACGATTCGTGACCCCAAAAACATCGGCAAGGGTGTTCGCTTCCTCAACCGTTACCTGTCTAGTAAGCTGTTTCAAGACCCCCGGCAGTGGTTGGAATCATTGTACACCTTCCTCAGCGTCCATCAGTTTCAGGGGACGCAGCTACTGATTAATGGGCGAATTAAAAATCAACAGCAACTTTCAGATCAGGTGAAGCGGGCGCTACTATTTGTGAGCGATCGCCCCGATGAAGAGTCGTATGAAGAATTTCGCTTCA
Organism: Allocoleopsis sp.; assembly: GCF_036703385.1. Lineage (NCBI taxonomy): Bacteria > Bacillati > Cyanobacteriota > Cyanophyceae > Coleofasciculales > Coleofasciculaceae > Allocoleopsis > Allocoleopsis sp. The sequence goes on from NZ_DATNPA010000781.1 coordinate 13,406, forward strand.
AGCTGCAAGAAATGGGCTTTGAAGCCGGTTGGGGCAACACAGCCGCTCGTGTGCGGGATACGCTAGAGATTCTCGATGAACTGCTGGACTCTCCCAATGATGAGGGACTCGAAAAGTTCATCTCCCGTATTCCGATGATCTTTCGCATCGTCCTTGTCTCTATCCACGGTTGGTTTGGGCAAGAAGGCGTTTTAGGGCGTCCCGATACTGGCGGGCAAGTGGTGTACGTCCTCGACCAAGCCAGGAGTTTAGAGAAGCAGTTACAAGAAGATATTAAACTGGCGGGATTAGAGGGATTGGGAGTGCAGCCCAAAGTCATCATCCTCAGCCGCCTCATTCAGAATAGTGATGGTACGCGGTGTAACGAACGTCTGGAAAAAGTCCACGGCACGGATAATGCTTGGATTTTACGGGTACCGTTCCGAGAATTCAATCCCAAGCTGACCCAGAACTGGATCTCGCGGTTTGAGATTTGGCCTTATCTAGAAACTTATGCGATCGATGCAGAAAAAGAACTTTTGGCAGAGTTCCAAGGCCGTCCAGACCTAATTGTCGGCAACTATACCGATGGGAACTTAGTGGCGTTCCTGCTGGCACGAAAGCTACAGGTGACTCAGTGCATCATTGCCCACGCTCTGGAAAAATCGAAATACTTGTTTAGTAACCTATACTGGCAGGAATTGGAGGACAAATACCACTTCTCGTTGCAATTCACAGCTGATTTGATTGCCATGAATGCGACCAATTTCGTAATCAGCAGTACCTACCAAGAGATTGTAGGAACACCAGATAGTGTCGGGCAGTATGAATCTTACAAGTGTTTCACCATGCCTGATTTGTATCACGTTGTCAATGGGATTGAGCTATTCTCGCCTAAGTTCAACGTGGTGCCACCAGGGGTGAATGAAAACGTCTACTTCCCCTACACACGCACAGAAGATCGGATTCCCAGTTCTATTGAACGGCTAGAAGAAATGCTGTTCACTCAAGAAGACCCCGCGCATATTTTTGGCAAACTTGATGACCCGACGAAGCGCCCACTGTTCTCAATGGCGCGTCTTGATCGGATTAAGAACATGACGGGTTTAGCGGAAATCTTTGGTAAGAGTAAGGAGCTGCAAGAACGGTGTAACCTGATTTTGGTGGCGGGTAAGTTGCGCGTTGAGGAATCCGATGATAACGAAGAAAAAGACGAAATTGTCAAACTCTACCGGATTATAGACGAGTACAATTTACACGGTAAATTCCGCTGGCTGGGCGTGCGCCTGCCCAAGGGGGATTCCGGTGAGATTTATCGGGTAATTGCTGACCACCGAGGGGTTTTTGTTCAACCCGCCTTGTTTGAAGCTTTCGGTTTGACAATTTTGGAATCGATGATTACGGGACTACCTACCTTTGCAACCCAGTTCGGTGGGCCTTTAGAAATTATTCAAAATAAGGTTAATGGGTTTTTAATTAACCCCACTGATCAGGAAGGAACGGCTCAGAAGATTCTAGATTTTGTGAGTAAGTGTGACGAAAATCCAGACTATTGGGAAGAAATTTCTAATAAGGGCATGGAGCGGGTTTATACCACCTATACCTGGAAAATTCACACCACGCGGCTACTTTCATTGGCGCGGATTTATGGCTTCTGGAACTATACCTCGAAGGAAAACCGGGAGGATATGCTGCGTTACATAGAGACGTTGTTCTATCTAATTTATAAGCCACGGGCGAAGCAGATTTTAGAGGAGCATATGCGTCGGTAAAAGAAAAACTATGGCGTGATGTAAGGGCGATCGCAACAATTAAGGAGTGCGATCGCTGTTTGTCTATTCCTAGTTCAAGGCTCATCGTTGGGTGAAAATTCAACATCTTCATAAAGCAAAGAGATGGGACAGCGCATATCAACGCTGGTGAAATGAACTTCTAGTTCTGCTCCTTGTGAAGTATCTTCGTCAATTGAGTAGGGGGTGAGTTCCCACTTGCCGCGATCATTAAGTCGGTAACATTCGGCACTCATCTTTTCAGCATCGATGAGGACGTATTCTTTGAGAGTGTTGATGCGGCGATAGTGTTTGAATTTATCGCCTCGGTCGTATCCTTCCGTACTAGGAGAGAGAACTTCGACAACTAAACAAGGATAGTAAATAACTTTACGAGCAGTTTGGTCGCGTGGGTCGCACGTTACCATCACATCAGGATAGTGGAAGGGGCCTTTTTCAGATACACCGAGTTTGGCATCTGCCATGAAAACTTTACAGCCTTTGCCCCGCAGGTGAGCTTTGAGAGCAGAGGCTAAACTAAGAGCAATAGAGTTGTGAGGGAGAGTTCCCCCAGTCATGGCGAAGACTTCGCCGTTAA
>NZ_DATNPA010000782.1:0-3923 GCF_036703385.1 Allocoleopsis sp.
ATTAGTAGGAACGTTGGCTCATGAAGAGGCGATCAACTTGACAGCTTGCTAGTGGACTATAGCAGACAATATAGCAATCCTATTTGATTTTCAAACAAGAGGGGCAAGGGAGAGGTGTTTGCATCTCATTTAGGATGAATGACACTGACTTAAGCAAAAAGTAGTCGTTCTTTGAGAAAACCAAGATTGGGGGGTCTCCCCCCAAACCCCCCACTGGGGGACGAGTGCCTCCCCCAGACCCCCTGCACAAGGGTTGGTTGGTGAGGTAGGAGAGTTCTTGAGTCAGTACCATTCCATTTAGAATTGCTATAACACATCAGTAATTTTCTTCAGTTCTTGACTTATAGAGTTCTATAGGTTTCTATGAGCGGCAACTTTGCGAGAGACTCTCAACATTCAGGATGATGGACGGTTGAGGTGGACAACTCCAAAGCATCCAACAAGGCATTCATACTAGCATCCGATAAATCAGCTATCTGTAACTGGCGCTCTACATGAACATAGCACTGACCCAGCGATCGCATGTAAGCGGGGTCATAGTGAAAGGTCAGCAAATCGTCTACTAAGGTGTGCCACTTACCCGCATCAATTAGGTCATACCACTCGTTGATTTTATCCCGACCATATCGAGATTTCAGCCACTTGAGTTTTTGTTTAAGTAGGTCGGGATGCGTGATTAAGTGCGGATATTCCTGTAACAGCCATTCAATTCTGACGGCTTGCGGGAACTGAACTTCAACACAGTTCGCCTGTTTCATTTGTTGCCAAAGGGATGGGGGTAAATAAACTTGTCCAATTTTGTTACTTTCAGCTTCCACCCATACCGTCTTACTAACATCAAAGCTTTGCAATTTTTGAACTAACAGTGATTCAAAAGATTTTTGCGAGGGTTGAGGTGAAAGCTTCCCTTCCCACTCTTGACCGAGCAGGGAACCGCGATGATTGGCTAAACCCTCCAAATCCAGCACTTGGACACCTCGCTTGGCTAACTGGTGCAGGATATAGGTTTTACCACTACCCGTCAGTCCACATAAGACTTGGTAGGTGAATTGTTCTGGTAACTGTTCTAGTTGGTCGCGCACATAGGTTCGGTAAGTTTTGTATCCTCCTTGAAGGACTGTAACAGGCCAACCGATTTGACTCAAGACCAGTGCCATACTGTTGGAACGCTGACCCCCACGCCAGCAGTAGACGAGGGGATGGTAGTCTTTCCCTTTGGCGGCAAAGTGGCTCTCCAGATGCCGAGCAATATTTTGCGCCACCAGAGCGGCCCCGACTTTACGAGCCTCGAAAGGGCAGACTTGTTTGTAGAGTGTGCCAACTTTGGCACGTTCAGCATCATTGAGTACTGGCAGGTTAATGGCACCGGGGATATGATCTTCGGCAAACTCACTTTCACTGCGAACATCAATAATCTCACTGTAGGCTTCTATCCAAGGTTGCTCGGTATAGTTAGGCGATCGCGACATAAAGTTAATCTTATTTAATTCTCCCTGAGAGGTCATTTGGGTTGCTCCCGGATCTTCGCTATCTTCAAGGTAATTCCCTGTAGCGTGAGGATGGGGTGTGCCTTATCTGATCTACGATCCTGAGACTCCTAACGAAAGAATTCAAGAATTGTGCCTGGGTACAAACACCATTGGACGCGATGAGGACAACAGTATCTTTATCCGAGATCAGAGTCTTTCTCGTTACCATGCTGAGATTGCGATCGGCTACCATCAGGCGTTTATTACCGATTTGCACAGTCGCAACGGTACCTTTGTCAACGAGATACAAATTGACCATTGCCAACTCAAGGATGGGGACGGCATTCGTTTTGGGAGCGTGGTTTGCCAATTTGTTGAGCGACTCAGACACGATGAAGCAGAGTGTTTGGGAGAGGAAGACTCGACGATCTCTATTGTTAAGCAAGTTTTGCCCCAACCCAGCGTTATAGCGATCCAAAATTTACTCGATGAGGATGGAGTGAGTGGCTCAGTCATTCGCCTACAACAGCAGGATACAGCGCAGCGGTCTGTCGATAAGTTGAAAATTTTGCTAGAGGTGAGTAAGCAGCTTTCCACTCCTGAGGAACCCGACCGACTGCTCGATAAAATTCTCGGCCTCCTGCTGGAAATTATGAAGGTGGATCGAGCAGCAATCCTCCTCGTCAATGAGTTCACCGGATGTCTCGAACACAAAGCTGTCAAATTACAGTCGCGTATCCCACCGGATGAGCTGTTTTACAGCCGCAGGATTACTAATTTGGTGCGCCACAGTGGAGAGGCCATTTTAATTACGGATGCCTGCATCGACCAGCGATTTAGCGATTCCGACTCGATTTTGGGACAAAAGATTCATGCGTCGATGTGCGTACCCCTAAGACCGAGGGAAAAAGTGATTGGGGTGTTATATGTGGATAATTTATCCCTGTCCAATATTTATTTAGACGAAGATTTGGAGTTTTTGACGGCTCTTGCCAATCAAGCCGCGATCGCGATCGAAAATTCCCATCTCTATAAAAAGATACAAGAGGAAGCCGTCATCCTTGATAAATTCGAGCGTTTTTTTCCACAAAGCGTCAGTAAAAAACTTAGGGAAGAAGGCAATTTAGAGATTGTGGAAACGGAAGTAACAGCCCTATTTGCTGATATTAGCGATTTCACGAACATGTCATCCTTGATGGAACCGCATCAAGTGATTGAGATGCTTAACGAATACTTTAAAATTATCGTAGAGGAGATTGTGTTTCCCTATGAAGGTACGTTAGAAAAATATATAGGGGATGCCTTACTCGCAATTTGGGGTGCGCCTTATCGCAAAGAAGATGATGCACAGCGAGCCGTTCGAGCTGCCATTGAGATGCAATGGGCCGTTTGCCGTCTGAATGAGGAGTGGAAACAGCAACGTGATTTACAAATTCAAATTCATATTGGCATCAATACAGGAAAAGTGGCAGCGGGTAATATTGGCTCAGAAAGGCTGATTCAGTATGCGGCGATCGGTGATACAACGAATGTGACTAGTCGGATTTGTAGCGTAGCTCAATCTGGTGAAATTTTAATTTCTCAAAGCACCTTTGACAAGCTTAAGGGTTGGAATCTGCCTCTTGAACAACTTGACCCGGTTTCGGTAAAAGGGAAAGAGCGACCCTTACAGCTCTATCGCCTCCTCTGGGAAAATTGGCCATGAACGCAGCACAAAACTCTGCCTACGAATATCAAGTTGGAGGGAGTTTACCCGTTGATGCTCCCACATATGTGATGCGGCAAGCCGATCGCGAATTCTATGAAGGCTTGAAGGCAGGGGAATTCTGTTACGTACTCAACTCCCGGCAGATGGGGAAATCTAGCTTGCGGGTACGAACGATGCAGCGCCTTCAAGCGGAGGGAATTGCTTGTGCTGGAATTGATATTACTGCTATTGGCACCTGGGATATTACGCTAGAGCAATGGTATGCCGGAGTCATTGACAGTATTGTTAGCAGTTTAAATCTATATGACTCGTTTGATTTAGAAGAGTGGTGGATAAAGCATAGTTCGCTGTATTTTGTCAATCGCTTTAGCAAGTTTATTGAAGACGTTTTGTTGCGCTCGATTTCTGAAAGTATAGTGATTTTTGTGGATGAAATCGACAGCGTTCTTAGCTTGAATTTCAACATTGATGATTTTTTTGCAGTGATTCGCGATTGCTACAACAAGCGGGCATCTCAGCCAGAGTATCGACGCCTGACGTTTGCGTTGATTGGGGTAGCAACTCCTTCTGATTTAATTCAAGATAAACGGCGGACTCCTTTCAATATTGGTCGTGCGATTGAGTTAACGGGGTTTCAGGTAGAGGAAGCTCAACCTTTGGCTTTAGGGTTGGCGAAAAAAGTTAGGAATTCCGAAGAGGTTCTGAGAGAGATTTTGGCTTGGACGGGTGGGCAACCGTTTCTGACT
>NZ_DATNPA010000783.1:0-5782 GCF_036703385.1 Allocoleopsis sp.
CTCATCTATCCTACGAAGTAAAATATCCTACTTTTTAATCGAAACCTCTCCCGATTCCGCTAACGCTAGAGTCGGGAGATTCGTTAGAACTTTATTGGGGTATTGGTAGGTCAAACAGCACGCATGTCATATAAAGTTCTGCCCAGTCAGAACCAAAGGCTTTTTCTAGCACTCGACGGGTTTTGTCGTTTTTCTGCTGCTGGGCGCAGTAGTAATGTTGACCGGCAAGAAGTTCTGATTGTTTTTCAACAGGTACGGGTGAAGCCTTAGCGGCATGGGTACAGTGAATCCGCAGAAACTCATCAGCTTTTGAGAGGAACTGGCTTTCTTCCTCAAGGTTACTCGGTCGAATAAATAGGCAAAATTCGGAAAAAATCTCTCCCCATGCAGGAAGCTCACGCGGTTGGGAAAACTGAGGTGTAGGTAATGCCTGTAAGGCGTGGCGATAGGCATCAGGTAGGATGCGCTCAGCGTTAACTGGAGAAAGATCGGCGATCGCAGCACTAATTTGTCCCCGTCCCCCTACTAAGTCACAGCCAAACATCGGCAGCTCGTATTCGGGTCTGGGAAACATCACACAATGCAAAATATCGAGCATATTGCCGACTTTTGCCAGTTCCAGGTGCATTTTCCGAAATTGGGGGGTCTGATAGCAGCGATTTTCAATAATTAACTTTTCCCCCTCCAACCGTCCTTCTACATATCCCATCTCTGCTGGCAGTTCATAGGGTGAGAGGTCGAGGTAGCGCTGCCAATTGGACTCAATGCAGTCTGCCAGTTGGCGTATTAAGGGATGTTGTTGTTCGCGTACAGAAGGCTTTGAAGTTTCTAACATTGATTAAAACTTGAAGATGTCAAGAATCAGTCCTAGCTGGATCAAGAATAGCGTTCTGGGTACCCTACTCCTGTCTATAGTGAGTTAAGGAGAGTTTATAGGAGATGGGTATGTTTGGTTTAGGATGGCCTGAAGTTGGGCTAATTGCGATCGCAGCTATTGTAATTTTCGGCCCTAAGAAGATTCCGGAAATGGGCAGCGCTTTAGGGAAAACTCTCAGAGGCTTTAAACAGGAGATGAACAAGCCATCCTCTGATCAAGACGACACGGAGCAGGATCATTCCTAAGAATTAAATCTTAAGCCAACTGTAATACTTAAGAAGTTGATGCGGATTAGATAAAAGAGGGCATTAGCACACCTTGCGCTAACGCCCTTATTGGATTTTGGGAAGAGATTACTCAAGCACCAAAGCTGAGGTATCCAACTAGACCTTATTGACTACCGATGACTGTAAATTCGCTGGAATGTCGGCAGTTTGTAGGTGATTGATATTCTCTGGCAGGGGATTACGCATCTCTATCAGAGATATCGCACGGGTGATACTTTCCGGGAGAATTACGACCAAACCGCCTGCGGTTGCCCGATCTAATCCTGTGTTGATCGCGTCTGTCTCCTTGAGGAGGATTTCATACTGGCGATCGGGCTTTTCTTGAATAATGCCCTTACAGATTAACTCCGATGCTTCACCGCTCGGTCGTCCCCGCAGGTCGTCATCTTCTTTAACAATAATCCGGTCAAAGATTTTCGCGGCGAGTTTTCCGAGTTCGATGAAGTCTTCATCACGGCGATCGCCGGGGCCTCCAACGATCCCAATCCGCTCTCCAGGCCAATTGCAGACAAAACTTCCTAGCGCTTCATAGCTAGCTGCGTTGTGGGCATAATCCACAAGCGCATGATAATGGCCTAGATTAAACAAATTCATCCGTCCCGGTGTCTGGTTTACAGAAGCCCGGAACGTCGTTAAGGCTGCTCGAATGGCCTCAATTGGAACCCCCTGAGCAAATGCCGCCAGACTTGCCGCTAGAGCATTGGCAATCATAAAGGGTGCCCGTCCCTGCATCGTCACAGGGAGATTCACCGCCTGCTCAATGCGTAGTGTCCAATCCCCCTTCAGAATTGACAGGTAGCCATTCTCATACACCGCTGCCAAACCTCCTTTGCGGATGTGATTTTGCACCAACTCATTGGCTGGGTTCATCGCAAAATAAGCCACTTGACCTTTTACCCGCTCTGCCATCGCTGCAACTAGGGGATCGTCTGCATTGAGAACGGCATAACCATTAATGCTTACCGATTCGGCAACCACACTCTTAACTTTAGCCATCTGGTCAATGGTATCGATGTCGCCAAGTCCCAAGTGATCAGCCGATACATTGAGGACGACGCCTACATCACATTTATCAAACGCTAAGCCGGAACGGAGAATTCCGCCTCGTGCTGTTTCTAGGACAGCTACCTCGACGGTGGGGTCTTTTAAAATAACCTGAGCACTTTGGGGGCCGGTGGTGTCGCCTTTTTCTACCACATGGTCATCAATGTAAATGCCATCGGTGGTTGTGTAGCCAACAATCCGTCCCGTTTGCCGATAAATGTGAGCAATCAAGCGCGTTGTCGTGGTTTTTCCGTTGGTGCCCGTAATCGAAATGATAGGAATACGACCAGTTCCGCCGTTGGGAAACAGCATATCTAGGACGGGAGCTGCTACGTTCCTCGCCAATCCAACACTTGGGCAGACATGCATCCGGAAGCCGGGAGCTGCGTTCACTTCTACAATCACTCCGTCTACGTCTCGTAGAGGCTTGGTGATATCCGGAGTCACAATATCCAGTCCGATAATATCGAGACCGATGATTTTGGCAACTCTCTGTGCCAGCCAGACATTTTCTGGGTGAATATCATCAGTACGGTCTACCGCAATGCCACCGGTGCTGAGGTTAGCGGTGGCTCGCAGGTAACAGACAACTCCTGCCGGTAGGACGGTATCCAGGGTGTAGCCCTGTCGCTGCAAGAGGGTCATACTGTTGCGATCAACAGTAATTTTTGTGAGGACATTATCATGCCCTTCCCCCCGATTGGGATCGCGGTTGGTTTCCTCAATCAGTTCCTGAACTGTAGACTTACCATTGCCAACGACATGTGCGGGAACTCGCTCTGCCACTGCAACCAGTTTGCCATTGATGACTAAAACCCGATGGTCACTGCCGCGATAATAGCGTTCGACAATTACCCCTCGCGAGATTTGTCTGGCAACGTCATAGGCTTTTTCCGCCTCATCCCAGGCTTTAATGTCAATCGTGATGCCGCGTCCGTGGTTGCCATCCAACGGCTTAATCACAATCGGATAGCCACCCACCTCTGCGATCGCACCTTCGAGTTCATCCAGGTAGTTAATGACTGTACCGTGAGGCACGGGTACACCCGCATCCCGCAGAATTTGTTTGGTGCCTTCTTTATCGCAGGCCAGTTCAACGGCTAAAATCCCTGAGAAGTCGCTCAAGGTGGCCTGGAGTCGCTTCTGGTGGATGCCATAGCCGAGTTGAATCATTGCTCTTGCCGAGAGCTGCATCCACGGAATATCTCTGGCTTCGACTTCTTTGATAATCGTTTCTGTACTCGGCCCTAAAGCAGCATCCCGATACAGCTCTCGTAAGTCTTTTAAGTCTTGCTCTAATTCAGCTTGGGGGTAAGTGCCAGTCTCAACAATACTTTGGCACAGTCGCACAGCAGCTCTAGCTGCATAACGACCCGCTTGTTCATCACTGTACTCAATCACTACCTGGTAGACTCCTGGTGTTGCCGTCTCCCTGGTGCGACCAAATCCTACGTTCACCCCTGCCAGTTGTTGCAGTTCTAGGGCAATATGTTCAATGATGTGACCCATCATCGTGCCCTGCCTTACCCGGCTCAGAAAACCACCCCGAACTCCTGGAGAACAGAAGTGTTCTTCCAGACTGGGGAGTGTGGCAATTAATCCCTCGTAGAAGCCTGGAATTTGATTGGAGGGCTTTTCCGCCAGTTCCTCCAAATCAAGACGCATAACGATGAGTTTGTGGCGTCGAATGCTCCAATAGTTGGGACCGCGTAACGTCTGGATTCTCAGAATTCTCATAGCAACTTTTGAGGGTAGTGATTCACGAAATCGGAAGTGTTGCCCGAAGAAGCAATTACAGAAAAGGCGCTTTTATTTACTTTTACTCAGCATTGGACTTGCACAGTGACGCCCTGTCAAGCTATCTAGCAGAATCTTTCACTCAGCCTAGGGGGCTTGCTACCCCTCTTCTATAGACTCCAGCCAGCTTTCAATGACGAGGCTAGGCAATCTGCAAACACATCGGGATTTGCCAAGACGGGCACAGCGCTGATGTTCAACATCAACGCTAAAAAGAGCAGATAACTTCTACATAAGAACCAGGATAAAGAAAATTTTCGTCTATCTCATTAAATAAAATCCTCGGTGAGAGCCGACAATGGGTCGGACTAGTAGATGCTACCGGAACCAATACGCTTTTACAACGAAATATCGGGTGCTGAGCGAGTGAGAAGAACTTCATCGTAACTAACTCATTTAGCTTAATACCTGGAATTTTCCTCTTTTAGTTCAGTTTGGAGTGTCCACTAGTTTCCAGCTTTAAAAACCTCTCTAACTGTTCATAGTGAACAGTTTTTCTAAAAAGGCTGCGCTCGGATCAGTCATCGAGCAACAACCTTTAAGAGTAAAGGATCATGCAACACTTTACTCTGTGACAATATGTAACTATGTCATCAATTTTACACAAATCGATTTCTGATTTAAGCCACAAATTGTGAATGAGCTATGACCAAGTCCAGATGGATACAAGTTCCCAACTTGAATCGTGGAGATAAAGAAAAATTTTCCTGGTTCAAATCCCCCGGATTTATCCCCTCTAATGGAGAGTGAGAATGGTCAATCCTCGCCTCCCAAATCGAATGACGAGACGCTAAGCTCCATCTACTTGTTTTGAGTAGAGAGTGGAAGATTTAGCCGTCCGGCGCAATTAAGCAACGCTTGTGTAAATGGTAGCGATCGCCATAACTGAGAATATGCACACGGAGATTATGCAGACTCAGGGGATCGGTAGCACCGGATTGCTCATGGTTTGTGTAAGACAATTCCGCTGGATCGATGATGGTTACAGTGCCTTTACCCATCACCTGCAACATCCCATCTCGCTCAAACATGGCACAGGTATCCTCATCAATCCCGATCCCCAAGCGTTCGGGATGAGCTGCCACGGCACTCATCAAACGTGCCATACGATTCCGGTTGTGAAAATGTTGATCCACGATAATCTCAGGGATGATCCCCAGACCCGTTGCCATGTCCACTAAGGAACGATTGGGGGACTCACCACTGCCACCGCCTGCAATCATGTGGTGACCCATGACGGCGGCCCCAGCACTCGTGCCTGCTAGGGTAATCTCACCCTGTTGCACACGTTGGCGCACTTTTTCCATCAACGGCGTGTCTGCCAGCAAGCCACACAAGCGGAGTTGGTCGCCACCCGTCATAAAGACGCCCGTACACTCTTCAATATATTGCTGTAATTCGAGGTCTTCCGCTTGGGCGCGATCGCGGATATCAAGTACCCGGATCTCCTTGGCTCCCATGTCCTCAAAAATGCTGACGTAGCGTTCGCCAATCAGGGCGGGTTCTCGCGATGCTGAGGGAATAATAGCAATTCGTGCATCAACTGACCCACAACGCCCAAAAAACGTGTGCAGGATTTCTCGTCCATGAACTTTGTCTTCAGCGCCGCCGATAACCAAAATAGCGGTTTTAGTGGATTGAGGCATCCTAGTTCCGTGGTGTTGAAATTCTAACTGCAGCATAATGTCGCTTTTGGGCATAGGTGGTGTCAAATGCTATAGATTTGCCTGTCAAGAAAAATTCACTTTCTATCGCCTTTGGCTCTGGCTCAGCTACA
>NZ_DATNPA010000784.1:0-2762 GCF_036703385.1 Allocoleopsis sp.
CAAGCTCTGGTATGACCCCCTTTCCTTCCAGACGTTCTCCATCAACCAAAACATCGACTACAGCCAGATATAAGAGATTACCATCTTTTAAGAGGAAGGGGCTGCCACCCACAACAGCCCCTGCTGTTTTTGTCCCAATTAATGTGCCAATCCCGTATTTTTTAAACCCATAAGCTAGAATTTCTTTACCACTTCTTGAGCCGTTATTGACAACCATGACGACGGGTTTTCTCCATTGAAGATCGAGCGCTCTTCTTACTCCGTCACGAGGAATTTGAGTCAATACCGGAACTTGTTTGGTAAAAATATTCAGATAATTGGGCTCGGCTCCCCCCCAACCATCTCTGAGATCGAGTATTAAACCATCTGTATCTTTAAGTTTGCCAAAGCCAATTTCTTCAATCAGTTGTTGCTGATACTGATCGCCAGCATAAGACCAGATATGGACATAACCGATTCTTTTATTATCTCGTCCGATAATTTTGGTACTCTCCCGCATAGCTTCTAAAAAAAGTGTCTCCGGGTTAAGCTTTTTGGGGATTACAGTGAAATCTTTGCGGCTTGTTGGATCAGCACTCTGTTGAATCGATACCTTAACTTCTTGCTCAGTCTTGTCAGCAAAGGATTGAATCGGCTGATAAGGCTTGCCGTCAACCGCCACTACTTCGTCTCCTACTTTTAACCCAGATTTGGCAGCAGGGGTGCCCTCTATAATCCCTGAGATAAATGTTTTTCCGTTGCTAGTTTTAGTAAAAATGCCAATATCCGTATAGTCCAATCTTCCAGTCGGAAAAATTCTCTTTAGCTCTTGTCTGAAGGAACCTCTGTTAAAAATAGCTAATAGTTGATAATAGGCAGGTTCTAGTTTAGTATAAAAATGAGTATGAGAAGTCTTGAGTTCAGAGAGCATTTGATTAATAACCACGGAAGCTTCCTCTAAAGATTGAGCTTGCTTTACCCGCTCCTGATACTCCCCCTGCTTTGCCTTCCAATTCACTCCATTGAATTTAGGGTCAAAAAAATGGTCATTTACTTCTTGCCAAACTTCGTTCAAAGTGGTTAGATAGGGTGATTCTCTGGCTAATAAAATGTTTTGAGGCACAGGGAATAAAATCAGAAAAATACTCAGAACGATAAGGGCTATTAAGACAAATATTTTTTTTGTTTTGTAACTAATCATTGGTTGCTAATTTTTCTACATTATTGATGAGTTAGGTATCAGTATTAGCCTGTCCTACTCATAACAATAACTCTGCCCAGTTATAATGTCCGGTTGATTACTCTTCATAAAAGAGGTTCCCCATTCATTCTTGAGCGAATTTCCGAGACCGCCTGTACCCACAGCATAAGTTAAGCTTGCGAAGATTGATCAACTCTCACAATAGCGTCATAGGAAATGAAACAAGGTGACCCTAATCGGGTTTGTAGGCAATCTCTCTTTGCCAAATTGGGGCGTTTGTCTTACCGCTACAGGGTACAAGTCATCGGGATTTGGGGAGTACTGCTACTGCTGAGTTGGGTGAGTGTTCCCTATCTCGACACTTTCCTTAAAGGTGTCGGTACTGCCTACGAGGCAGGGGAAGCAACTCGCGCTGAACAGCTTTTGAAGCAAGAACTCAACGTTGACCCTGATGCCTTGACTGTTGTGTTTGAAAGTGCAAATGGTTCAACCCTTGATGCACGAAAGCTGGATATTGAGCAGATTCTTACTCAGGTGCGTCGCCTGCCATCGGTGAGTTCCGTTGTCAGTGCGGCGGAGCATCCTGAGTACCGCAGTAGTGATGGGAAAACAGAGTACAGCGTTATCAACTTGAAGGTACGCGGTAGTGAAGCCGTTCCAGCGATCAACAGTATTGAGCAGGTAACTACCCAAAGTCATGCCCTGACCCTGAAAACTTATGTGACAGGCAAGCTTGTTGTAGACCGCGATGCCCAACGTATCAGTAAAGCAGATTTGAGTCGAGCCGAGTCGATCGCCTTACCTCTCACACTGATTGCTCTACTGTTTGTTTTTGGTTCAGCGGTAGCCGCAGCGATGCCAGTTGCAATGGGAGTGATGGCTGTCTCGGTGACTTTCGGTCTACTCTTTCTGGTCGCCCTGAAGATGGACTTGTCCGTCTTTGCCCTCAACACTACAAGTATGCTGGGCTTAGGGTTGGGCATCGACTACTCGCTGCTAATTGTCAATCGTTTTCGGGAAGAACTGCTGTCTGGAACCGTTGAACAGGCCGTTATACGAACTGTAGATACCGCTGGGCGGTCTGTCTTTTTCTCTGGCTTAACTGTCTGTATTGGAATGGTTAGCCTGCTGATGTTCCCAATATTAATATTGCGATCGCTTGGGATAGCCGGTTCACTGGTCGTGTTGCTATCCGTTGTGGCAGCTCTCACCTTGCTTCCTGCCGTGTTGGCAATTTTGGGAAAGGGGATTAACCGCTGGCGTGTCGTCCGACCTGCCCCTCAAACAGGAGGAATCTGGACATTCTTCGCTCGTAATGTTGTCCGCTATGGTGTAGCCGCCGTGGCGGTTGTCTTGGTCATCCTGGCTGTCTTCGCCTCACCCTTTTTGGAGGCGCGTTTTGGGATTGGTGATGCCAGCATCTTGCCCAGTCACGTTCCAGCACGGGAGGGGGTCGAGGTTTTGAAACGCTCCTTCGGGCCAGGGGAAATTGCCCCAATTTTGCTGGCTGTTAGCACTAAGAGTTCTACGGAGCACATTCTCTCTAAGCGACATATTGCCACTCTCTACAATTTAGTCACTA
>NZ_DATNPA010000785.1:0-19663 GCF_036703385.1 Allocoleopsis sp.
AAGCCACAATCAGAAGTGAGGATGTATGTCTCGTCTGCCTAACCAGCACCCAATCTTTAACCGTTCCGTCTTCTGGACGGTGTTCTTGTTCTCAGCGGCCTTATTTGTGCCTTGGGTATTAGCAGAAACCCTGCCAGACCGACTTCAGCCAAAATCATCCTCAGCAACCCCTTCGCCCCAGTCTGAGCCTGTAGTCCAACCGACTTCAGACCCACTTGCTGCCGAGCGAGAGTGGCACCAGCAAATTGTCAGCCAAAGTCTATCATGGGAACGAAGCCCTGATACCGCTACGAGTCCAACCGCCTCTAAAACACCTGACCCTAAGACGGAGACAGCACAATCTCAATCAGCGACCTCTCAAACCTCTCAATCAGCTGCCTCTCCAACCCATACAAATACATCAAAACCCTCAAAGACCATCGCTAAAGCTAAAACTCCAGAACCGTCTCAAACGAGTAAGCAGCACAAAAGCAAATCTCATAGTTCCACAAAAAGCAAGACAAAAGCTTCGCAGAGTTATCACACGACGCAATCGATAGACATTCGAGTGGCTATATCCACTGGAGAGAGTTCACTGGTGGTTGGCAGCTCAACTCCGAGTCAAGTATTGGATGCTCGTGGCAAGGTTTTAGGGAAACTATCGGCAAACCAAGCGACAAACGTTGTTCCCACTGGCTCGAATATTCGTATGGGGCAATGGGAAACACTAGCAGGTGTTTGGGTGAAGCCCACGCCAGGAGGATTTGTCTTTGTGGGCGATCGCTGGTATCGTGGCAATGTCCTGCTCGTTTCCCAAGGCAGTACCCTCGTAGCTGTTAATTACGTTGATCTGGAGTCTTACATCGCCAGTGTTGTAGGTAGTGAAGTTTCTGCCAGTTGGCCGATGGATGCTCTGAAAGCTCAAGCGATCGCAGCTCGTTCGTATGCCTTAGTCCATTACTTACGACCTGCTAATCCTCTGTACGATCTAGGCAATACGCAGCGTTGGCAAGTTTATAAAGGCATTAATTCTGAGTGGAATACAACACGTCAGGCCGCAGAAGAAACAAGGGGAGTTTTTCTCAGTTACAAAGGTGGAGTGGTTGAGTCACTTTACGCCGCCGACGATAAAATTGTGAGTACTGTACATGGCGGTAGGGGAATGAGCCAAAACGGGGCTTTAAGTATGGCTCAGCAGGGTTATAGCTATCAACAAATTCTAAACAAGTATTATCCTGGCGCGTCTTTGGCTTGGATGGACACCAAACAATCGGCTACAGAGTAAGAGGTAAGCTTAACTAGTGCCGTGTGGTCTAAATAACTATCCAGTTGAAAAAGGTTAAAAAGCTGACTGTACAAACGTTCTTGCCTTCTGCCTTCTGCCTCCTGTCTACTCAAGAAGGAGAACGCTACGCGAACTGCCTTCTTGGACTAGTTTCCACCTTCATTGGCAGGAAATTTTTCCCCGGAGAAGCCAGCGCCATACCGCCTAAGGGGTTGGCGCTGAGAATCTATCACGAGGCTAAGGTTAGATCTTTCGCAGGCGTGGCAGAGGCAAGATTAACTTCAGAGACCTCAGTTCCCCAAGGACTAGGCAGTTGTACAGACCACAGCCGTTTATCTAAAATTGACTGCGCCAGGATGCGGCGGTAAAGATTACTTAGTTCGATCGCTACCCCACTCCAAGTAAAATTCTGACGGACTCGAACAGAGGCTTGCTTTTTCAGTTGGGTCGCCCACACTTCATTGGCTAAGATGCGATCAATCGCAGCGGCAAAGGCAGCCGTATCTTGGGGGGCAACCAGCAACCCTGTTTCCTCTGGTATCACGGTAAACTTTAGCCCTCCTACATCTGACGCCACCACAGGCGTACCGCAAGCCATTGCCTCGATCGCAACCAGTCCAAACGGCTCATAATGACTGGGAATCACACACACATCAGCGGCGGCATAGTAAAGGGGCAGGACATCGTGACCCAAACACCCCGGAAATAGTGTCTGTTCTGTCAGCCCAACCTCCTGTAGAATTTGCTCAATCCGTTGGCGTTCTTGTCCATCTTCCAGTTCGGCATGACTGCCCCCAGCCATCACCAGACGCACATTGCCTCTAGTTCTCGCCTCAGACATTGCCACTGCTCGCACCAGCGTCTCAATCCCTTTGCAGGGGTCAAATCGTCCAACATATAAGACTATCTGTGCAGTTGGATCTAGACCTAACTGCTCTCTAGCCTCCAGCTTTGGGATGAGACGGAAATTCTCTAAGTCAGTGCCGCAAGGAACCACTTCGATGCAACCTTGATCAGACACGAGGGAGTGCAAGGTTTCTCGCTCTTGAGGACTCGTGGCAACCACACAGCTTGCTTGTTCAAGAATCTGTCGCTCAACGGCTAAGCGCGTCTGATGCATAGGCGATCGCACAGCAACCGCTTTATACTTAACTGCCCCAAGCGAATGATAGGTGTGAATCAGCTGAATATTGCTCAATTCTTGTAGTTGCAAGCCAACCCAAGCGGAGAGCCAGTAATTGGTATGAACTAAGGGATAATTAGTCCCTTCTTTGCTCTGAAATTTTTGGAATGCCTCCACAAATTGAGGCATGTATTCAAACAGCTGATTTCGTGGAATGAAGGCTTGAGGCCCAGCTACCAAACGAATGGTTCGACAGTGAGGTGAATGGTACACTATTGCCTCATCGTCTGGATGAGTTTTACGGGTGAATATATCGACCTGCCACCCTAATTTTGCCAACGCCTCGCCAACCCCGCGCACATAAACATTTTGACCTCCGGCTTCTTCTGAACCCACTTCACTAGCCGCATCACCATGAGCCGAGATCAGAGCAATAGGCTGCCTACCAGGAATAGCTAAACGGGAAGAGAGGAATGGCGCAGCGCTGCTTTCGCCTTGAGGCAAGTGAACAGATGAAGGAGAGACTTGGCTTTTCTCGACAGTTAAGGAACTTTCCCCCTGCTTTGCGATCGCCTTCGACGATTCCCCTTGGGCAATCGGCTGCCCACCAATAGATGACATACCTTTTATCTCCTACACGAGGGATGGATTTCTCCAATGTTTTAACGCTCTTGCCACGCCGTTCGCACATCGTAGGCAAACCCTTAGAAAGTCAACACTCAACACTCAAAAAAGAGAGCGTTGAGGGCACGAAAGAGTCTTTTTCAGGAAATGAGACGAATCAAAGAAAGATAGCTAAAACACTGTTATAGCTTGCTCTTATGCTCTAATCAAATTCCGGACATGACCGTTTTGCGCGATACGAGTTGCCAGAATCTTCTGATAGACGGCCTCATAGCCATCCGTCATGCACTGTACGCTAAAGTGGTTTAGCACATGCTCTCGACAAGCAGAGCGGTTCAACTGAGCCACTTTCGCGATCGCTGCTATACACTCATCTACGCTGTGGCACAAAAAGCCTGCCCTACCGTGAGCAATCACCTCTGGCGTCGAACCGAGTTTCATGGCAATCACGGGTGTCCCCAATGCCATCGATTCAATCATCACCAAGCCAAACGGTTCACGCCAGGTAATGGGAAACAGGGTTGCTACCGCCCCTCCCATCAATTCACACTTTTGTTCGTGGTTCGCCTCTCCCAGATACTCAATCTGTCTGCCGTCAATATGAGGCTTAATTTCCTGCTCAAAATAGTCCACATCAACCACATCCACCTTACCTGCCATCTTTAAGTGCCAACCAGAACGTTTAGCCATTGCGATCGCCAAGTGTGGCCCTTTCTCAGGAGAGAGTCGTCCCAGAAACGCTAAGTACGGCGGGTCTTGTGGATTGGGACGAAACTCATATCTACTTGTGTCAATGCCGTTGTAGACGGTCGCCACGCAGTTGAGATTTAATCTTGGCTCTCGCTGAGCGTCAGAGATACTCACAAAGGGCTGACGGCGGGCATGTCTATACAGTTTTTCATTGTCGGGGGTAAAAACACCGTGAAGCGTGTGGACGGTTGGTGTTTTTACCAAATTTCCGTAAGGCAGGGCGGCACAGCCCATATGGGAGTGAATGATATCAAACTCAGAAGCTCGTTCGTAAACCTTACCCAGTTGCAGCATTTCGTAAATGCCGTATTCCTTAACAGTTTTATCGAGGCGCAGCGCTCGCGGGTGAACGGACTCTAGTTTTGCCAAACTGATAGAATCCCCAGAAGCAAACAAGGTCACCTCATGCCCACGCCTGACCAACTCATCGGTGAGTAAACCAACCACCAGTTCAATTCCTCCATAGGCGGGAGGGGGGACTCGCTCCCACAACGGGGCAACTTGGGCAATTCGCATTGCACATTCCTCCTATTGCAACTTGCTAAAACTTAACTATAGGGTGATGATAAGTTGCTTTCTTGAGCATAAAAACACCCTTTAGAATGAAATTTAATCAAAACTTTACAGTTATGCGAATCATTCAAGAGTACGGAAAACCCAAATAGCTTCCGTTCGGGAAACTATACCAAGAGGGAGTTGCTATTTCTCAATTTTTGCTTTAGCTTCGGTTCGGTTAAAGCCGGAATCTGCCAAAGCTTTAGTGAAGAGTTCCCCTGCTCCCCGTTGCGATCGCGGGGCTTTTCGTATTGGTCAGAGTAACATAGTCCCCAAATACTGTTTGATGATTTTGTCCCTGAATGACTACCCGGCTGACTGAACCCAAAATACTTCTGCCACAACAATCAGAACAAAAGCCCCTGTCAGATCGCCTGACGACACTTCTTAACCGCTTGCAGCCATCGCCAGACACTGTTGTTTTAATTTCCGCTCTGCTAATTGGTGGTGGAACAGGTCTAGTCATCGTCCTTTTTCATTATTTAATTGAACTTATTCAAGTTTTGTCTTTTGACTATTTAAGTAGACAAATTACCTCTTTATATGCCTGGGCTGTGATTGGGATTCCGACATTAGGGGGCTTAATCGTCGGAGCAATTCGTTACCTTTATCGAGACTTCTTTGGTCAAGGAATTTCTTCTTTAATTAGTCAGCAAAAATTTCAACCCATCTCCCCTTTTCGACCTCTGATTAAGATGTTGACGGCCTCGATTTCTCTAGGTACGGGAGCGTCTTTAGGGCCCGAAGGCCCCAGCGTAGAAATCGGAGCCAATATGGGAATGTTACTGGGTCAAACTTTTCAAGTTTCCCAAGAACGGTATCGTTTATTGCTAGGAGCGGGTGCGGCAGCAGGATTAGCAGCGGGATTTAATGCCCCGATCGCTGGAGTTTTCTTTGCTTTGGAGGTTGTCTTAGGCACAACCTTTGCTACCCCAGCTGTGAATCTAGTCCTCCTAGGGGCTGTTGTCTCATCTTTAATTGCTCGGATTGCCTTTGGAGTTCATCCGGCTTTTGAGTTACCGGCTTATCAAGTTTTTAGTAACTGGGAATGGCTCCTCTACCTAGTATTAGGTTTACTCGCCAGTTTAATATCGATCGCTTACACCCAAGCGATTAAGATTGCTCAGCGTTGTTTTGGAGGGGAAGTTAGAGGATTTACCTGGCTTGGGTTCGTTCCAAAACCTGTACAACCCGTGATTGGCGGAGCCTGTGTGGGTTTGGTGGCTTTACAGCTTCCCCAAATCCTAGGCATTGGCTATGACACAATTGAATCTATTCTCTTAGATGGACGGTTCCCATTAGAGTATTTGTGTTTATTATTGGTAGCCAAGCTAATCGTTACTGCAATTAGTTTGGGCAGTGGTTTAGTCGGTGGAATCTTTGCTCCTGCCATGTTTATTGGAGCTTCTTTAGGGGCAATTTATGGCAACGTCTTAGAATTAGTTTTACCTTCTGGATTATTTGAACTGGCTCCCCCACCTGCCTATGCAATGGTGGGTATGGCAGCTGTGCTGGCGGCAAGTGCTAAAGCCCCGCTAACAGCTATTCTTTTACTCTTTGAGCTGACACAAAATTATTTGATTATATTACCTCTAATGGCGGCAGTGGGTGTGAGTATCTGGGTCATCGATCAAATAAAGTCGAAGCAATCAGTTCAGGATTTGAAGCCTCAGCAAATGGGAATAGACTTGGAGAAACCCGATGAGCTTGCACTCTTGCAACAGGTGCCAATTTCCACAGTGATGCAAGAGTCTTATTTAACATTGTCGAGTACCATGCTCGTATTGGAAGCCGCTTTGGCTCTACTCAATCGCCAATCTAATGCAGCTTTGGTATTAGACAAAGCTGAACAATTAGTGGGAATTGTGACTTTGGCTGATATCAAAGAACTCATATTTAAAACCGAGGCTGAATCTTCACTCCAGGATTGGATCGAGCAAAAACTGAGTGATATTTGTACGGAGGAGATTATTTATGCCTATGAAGATGAGTCAGTTACTCAAGCGTTAGAACGAATGGCGACGCGAGATTTGTTTCAACTTCCTGTTGTAGCGCGAGAGAATCCTCGAAAAGTTGTTGGTGTCATCGAAAAAGAAAAGATTGCGTTGGCCGGCAATCTAGCTGTAGTTCGAGAGGCACTTCACCCGTATATTGAACAGTTTTATCATCCTGAAAAAATTTTAAAGTAGATGTAGTTTTCTCTCAGAGCGTTGCTCCTCATGCAAGACGTTTAATCAAACGGCGATCGCCCCAAGCTATATTCTGGTATCCAGTTAGGCACCCATAAACTTTTGTTTACAAGGCTATAACGAAAATTCCTAACCTTTAACCTTCAACTTTCAACCTGCTAACCTTCAACCTATCATCACACTATCCAAACCAAATCAACCACACAGGCAGCACCAGCAACAACCCCACAAAACTCAGAGCGATACTACTAGCGAGTAATTCCCGATCAAGTTCATAAACTTCTGCCAAAATCAACACCGAAAGTCCGGTAGGGGTTCCAGACATCAGTACCAGTGTCAGACGCTGAGCGCCAGTTAAGCCGAAATAGGTAGCCGCTAATCCCACGAGCATCGGCACAATGACAACTTTTAACAACGTTGGGACTAAGGCTCGTTTCAAACTTCGCCATCCTTGCACCGATCCTAGTCGAAGACCAACCAGCAACAAAGCCAAGGCAATCACGACCCATATAGCTTGCTCTAATCCGGCTTCGAGCCTAGTAGGTAATTCCAGATTTCGGGTACTAAAGCCAATGATAAAAGCCCATAGGGTAGGGACAGTCAGCACATCCCGCAACTGAACCCACCAATGATTTTTGGTTTCACTACGACCAAAATAACTCGCAATAAACACAGCAATCCCGTAATTGCCGACGACGTTACTGGTTACGCTGAATAACACAGGCCAACTGATATTGTCTGTGCCGAAGAGAACCTGTGTCAGGGTCAATCCAATAAAGCCTGTATTACCTAACATGGAGGCTAGGATAAAACTGCCAAGGCTTGCCCGCCCAAGGACGTTAACACTGGAAAATAAAGAATAAAACAGGGACTTTGGCGTTTCTTGAGATGCTTTTGTGGGTTTTATGCGACTTAACCATTCCAATCCCCACCAACTCAACAACGCTAAGCTCATACTCAGCAGCAATACTCCTACTGCGACTAAGGGAATCACCCCTCCCCCATTGGATAACTCAGTCTGACGCCCTAAAACTAGAAGTTGCAGTGGTACCCCAACCCAGTAAAGAGCAAGACCTAGCAGCTTGGGAACACGTTCTGGAATAAACCGAAATAGCAGGAGCCCTAGCCCTGACCAGATGAGCAGAGGGGCGTAGGCATGGAATAGGGAGTCAATCATAAACAGGTAGAATGGCAATCTTGTCGAGGTGAAATCAGGCAGTGAACGCCATGAGTTTACACAAATTTCACGGAACAACCTTTGCCATTCGCATTAATTCCAGGCTGGTGAAACTTTATCTAGAGTAGCAAGGAAATTTCAATTGTCTATCTACCCGGAGGGATTGGGCGCGAAGTACGTCCTACTAACATTCACGCTTATATTGGGTTGAAATAGGCTTTAGGAGCAAGTGTGCGCTGTTTGGTCGCGTTGCAGGGAATTATTGCAACTTCTCAAACAGTTCAATTAGAAGCGGGGCGGCGCTGAGTAAGGCGATTTGGAAAAGTGCGATCGCTATCCACCGAGTTCGGCTGCTAATCATGGGCAAGCATCTCCCGTGCAACGGATTAGTCTTGTCTAATTAACAAAACACACGCTGTTCGACCAAATCCGGGTACATTGGTTTTCTTAATCCAGTCTTCAACCAAGGGGCACAGATACTTAAAAGATTGAGAACGGTAGTTTACTTGAATTCGGCTGTGCGATCGCGCAAGATTTTGCAACTGCCAATCTCACTCTAGGATAATGTGTTCAATTCTTTCACAAGCCTTATTTTTACTAGCCCTCGCCTGCTCCTGTCGGATGTCGAAGAATTCCGAATTTTCCCCAAACTGAGCATTCTCGATATTTGCAGAGTTCAAGTGGGTGCTGAACAAGTTAGCCCCCCTGAGATCGGCACCCCTCAAGTCGGCTCCACTTAGGTTGACGTGACGTAGCAGTGCATCGCTCAGATTGGTGCTCCTTAAATTTCCACTGCTGAGTTCAGCATGGCTCAAGTCTGTGCGGCTGAGGTTGGCACCGCTCAAACTCGCGTGACTCAGTTTCACATGGCGCAGGTGAGCGCCATTTAGGTCAGCGTCACACAAATTCACGTATTCCAGATTGGCACGGTTGAGATTGGCTTTCGTGAGATTAGCACCTTGGAGGTTGACATTGCTTAGGTTCGCATATTGAAGGTTCGCCCCCCTTAAGTTGGCACCGATCAAGCTGGCATTACTCAAGTCTGCATACTGAAGATTGGCACCGCTCAAATTAGTATGGCTCAGATTGGCGTGGCTCAAATCAGTATACTGAAGGTCAGCCTCTCCTAGGTCGGCACCACTTAGAGTAGCAGCATTCAGGGTTGCGCGGCTTAGCGTTGAACCTCTCAAATTGGCCTCCCGTAAATCAACATGACGTAACCTAGCTCTTATTAGACTTGCACCGCTCAAATTAGCATTATTCAAGTCAGCTGCAATCAACTCTGCCTCATTGAGAATGGCACGGCTCATGTTGGCTGTACTCAGTTTAGTCAGGCTCAAGTCAGCCTGAGTGAGGTCGGTTCCGCACAGATTAGCCTCACGCAAATCAGCCGCGCTCAAATCGCTATTGCGTAAATCAGCACCAGTTAAATCATTACCACGCAGATCAGCACCTTTGAGTTGAGAAAAGACTCGGTAAGCATCTAATTCTCCTACCGGTTGGCTCGCTGAATCATTATCTTTGACTTGGACTAAGTTATACTGGACATTTTCAGTATAAATAGCCATGACTAAGTTGAAGACCTCTAAGAAATTAATAAACCATTGACATTCTTTTTCGGGATATTTTTCGTAATACTGAATCAATTTAGCAATGCAAACTTCCAGATAAGTCCGAACATATTGGCAAATCAAAATAACCTTTAACAGAATGATAACTAGAGTCAGTGTATTTCCTTGAGTTGTTAACAAAATGAACAGATGAGAAGGCTCCTGACCGTCTTCTGTAGTCAGCCATTCAATGATTTGCCTAGATGTTCTGAGCAATAAGTCAACATTTAAACTATCTTTATGGTGATTTTCATAAAGATGATCTAACTTTTCATAAATTTTAGTAGGTAGAAAATCTAGATTATTCGCATTTAAATTAATCCCTAAATACTTCTTGAGCCTATGTTTAAAATGAAGATAAGTTAGCTCTCTTGTCTGCTGTAAAAAAATATGGGCTTGGTTTGTATAATCAAATAATGTCGTTCGAGTTATAACTTTTTTAATTAAACGAATGACTCCCTCTCCCAGTTTGGTCGGATTAGAGAGGGTCTTTTCTTGGGCTATGGGAGAGTTACAGCGAGCTGTGTACATAGCCAAATCAAACTTAAACTTTTGTTTCAGCCGATTAGAGATATTTCTGGCAATTTCTCGTTGCTCTTTTGGATTTCGGGAATCGAGATATTGAGGGACTAATAAATAAGAGGTATAACGATGGCTCCAATAGCCTCTTTCTGGAGAGCCATGAGGTGTAGCAAATAATTTAAGTTCTTCGTAGTCTTCGCTATTGACAAAGTTGATGATCCAACTTTTGAGGCGCTTGAGACTGGGGGACAGAGGATTTGGCGTTTCTTTGGCTTCAGCTAAGACTTGAATGAGTTCTTGTATAGCATCAAATTTTCTCTGAGAAGCCCAGTTGTTAATCAAGATGTAACACGAGCGTTTTAAAGTATTTTTAAATTCTTCTTCATCATTGTTAAAAACAATCTTGTAGAGAGCCTTTAATCCCTCTGGCTCAAAAGCACTATCGCCGGAAATGAAGAGATTTTTAAATTCTACGAGTACTGTTTGTGCCGGGTAGTTATTGACAAGGTTTTTAAGGCCTTTGTAAACTAAATCCTGAGATTGTTGAAGATTTGACTGATGTGGCAGATTGGCTTGTGTAGACCAATCAAGTTCATAAGCATTTGCGGAGGTGCGCCCTGTCATATCCACTAAAACTTCTTTTTTCCCAGTTGTGGTCAATTACTGCGGTTCTCTCCAATTGGTAATTGAAGACCCAGCCTTAGCCTTTACCCATTAAGTTTTACCCAAGTAACACTTAATGGCTGCAACTCAATATTATACTAATAAATTCCTGTCTAAACCTTTAAATATAATTAGAAAATCAAGCCCTTAGGGTGAGCTATACCCACCCTTCAAGCCCGAATGCCTCGCCTTCTCATAGGCTGACTAGCCGCCACTCTCATTAGCTTCTTCGGAGCCTTGCCAAGACTTTTCAAATACCATACGCTGTTCAGCATTGTGCAGAAAGTAGCCGCTCATCATGGCGGAAGCTAGAAGCCGACCGAGCTGTTCGCGACTTGTGGTAATCGTCACACCGAAGTGTTCATGAGGTAAGTTTCCTAACATACTTACGAGGTTGCGTTCCATGACTTGACCTACCTCCAAAGAGGGTTTAGAGAGTTGAGCAACTATCTCTGGGTTAAGGGATTGGAGGTAGTGCCATAGCAAGTTACCGCCTTCCCTATCGCTGCCCAAGTATTCGGAACCTGAAGTAGACAGATTATTCATGGTAGTAACCGCCAATTTGTAGAGTTGTTAACATTTATATCGACTAATTTAATAGGAACAGACTTGTAACTGAGTGAGCGCAACCGAACTCCAAAAGACGGATTCTTCTACACTCAAACGATAAAACTCAGCATCAGTCTTTTTGGGTAAGTTTCCTTCTCGCTCATGGACTTGCAGATGCTTGCCAAACTCAAGGAACGGTCACTTTATTAGGCTGGGAATGAAAGGAATATCGCCTGGCTGTGTGATTGGCTGTGTCAGTCAGCTTTGTACGATCGCAAATTGAGTCACGGATAAGGCGATCGCTAATTAATTCCAGGGGAATAGGGACACTTGACTGATTAGTGCTGACACTAGGTGAATAGAGAGACTAGGATCGCGGAAACAGTCTTTTATTTTTCCTCTTTATTCTACCCTGACTGCACTATGAACCGCCCAGAATATCGCATTCCTGAAGATAAAGCCCAGGACGTTTTTACTCTTGCCGCTCAATTATATGCCCAGCACAATCAAAGCTATTCTGTCAAAGAGCTGATGGAGGCTGGAACAGAGGCAAGAATTCCGCCAGAGTTTATTCAACAGGCGGTCGAGCAGCTTGAGCTAGAGTACTCCCCTGCTCAGAAACCTGTACCAACGGCTCAAACGAAGAAGTACCTAATTGGTCTTGCGATCGGGTTGCCACTCCTTGCAGCAATTGCCGGGATGGGATGGCTCCTTGCTAGAAATGCAGCGACAAACGCACAACAACAACCAGCCCAAACCGAACAGCCTGTTGCCAGTCAACCCTCAGTGACTAATCCCAATCCGGTAGTAACTAACTTCAAATGTGCAGGTTTAGATTTTGCAGGACAGGATCTAAGTGATAAGAATCTCAGTCAAGTTGATTGTACGAGAGCGAATCTGGCTAACGCCAATTTGAGCAATACTAAGCTGCAAAGTTCTAACCTGAGTAAGGCTAATTTAAAAAAAGCTAACTTGCAGGGTGCAGATCTCAGAGGAGCCGATTTGGCTGAGGCCGATTTGGCTAACGCCAATTTGAGTGGTGCTAACCTTGAAGGTGCCAACTTGAGCAAGACAGATTTGCGGGGAGCAAATCTGAACAACGCGAAAATTAACAGAACTGATATGACTGAGGCTCAGTTAGACGGTGCCAACCTCAACCTGAATCGAGCTAAAGAATAAGTGCCGGGTGCATCCCAAAGTGGCACAAATAAGCTGTGACGCATTTAATTTGAATATTCCCACACCCTACACCCCACACCCCACAGCCATTACGACAATTTCGCTATGGCAATTTAGCTGCACAGCAGCTTAGTTTTGAGAGCCCCTCTCTATTACTATGAGCTGCAACTTGGTATTAGGCTGTATCAGGGGTATTGAGCCCGTGATACAGCTAATTTGTCAAAAGAGCTAGAATAAAATAGGCATCTGTTGATATAATAAGAAGCTGAACTTACGGCGGCATAGCCAAGTGGTAAGGCAGAGGTCTGCAAAACCTCCATTCCCCAGTTCAAATCTGGGTGCCGCCTTTTTTGTAGTCCATTGAAGTGACAAGAATTATTTAAAGGACAGGATCTATCATTGGATAATTGAATAGAACAAAAATCTATCTTTAGATAGAGGGCTATAATCATCTTAGTAGGAAGGAACTATCTCCTGCTACAGATGACTTTCACTTTCAATTGAGCATTCTTTGCACGCTGTGTCTTAAGGGTAGCAGGAGCTACGTAGTGAACAATCGCAGTGTACGTAAGATAGAGTCTGCAATTGCTTTTTTGATTGGACTTCGCCGCACTCTACCGTTAACGATTCGACATCGCATTCAACCTGGATATCAATCAGCCCTATCAATGGGCGCTCAAAATCCAGGATTGCTGTGGCGAGATTGAACCAGCAACAGCGGTCGTTGCCACACCGTTTTCCTACTGCTAATCCAGCTAGTTTCTTATGCACAGCCTCGATCGCTCCGAACACTCCCCGCTCGATATGGCATTGGCTGGTTTTCCCTCGACACAGGTTTATACAAGCGCCTCGAATTCTGTTGGCTTAGAAGGAGAGGAATACAAACACCCACAAGAGCTAGTCCAACCCCTAAACGAAGAGGTATCGGCTTCATCTGTGGAGCAACCCCTCAATCCGTTCGCTCAGGTGCCGCCAAGCCCACAATTCATTGAGCAGGTCATTCGCAATTTACCGGGAGTTGTGTATCTATTTGATGCGATCGCTCAACGCTCGGTCTATCTCAGCCCCCAAGCGGCAGCATTACTGGATTACTCCGTTGATCAAATTATGGCAATGGGAGCCAACTTTGTTGCCACCATGATGCATCCAGAGGATTTTGCCCAATTACCAGGGCACCTAGAGCAACTTGATCGCGCTCAACCCGGTGACGTAGTGGAATTCAAGTACCGAATGCGTCATGCCAATGGTGACTGGCGTTGGTTTGCCAGTCAAGATCAGGTGTTTTGCCGCACCGCAGCTGATCAGTTGCATCAAGTGCTGGGATTTGCTCAAGAAATTACCGAGTGCAAGCGCGTCCGAGAGGCTCGGAAACAGGCAGAAGAAGCGCTGCGACAGAGTAGAGATTTACATGAAGCTGTTTTCAATGCCTCCACAGATGCCCTCTTCCTGGTCAATCCTGAAACGCTGCGGACGGTGGACTGCAACCAGCGAGCGGTAGAGTTGTTTGAAGCAAGTGGCAAGGAAGAGTTAATTGACATCGAAGGGCATACGCTACAGCGGCAACACTTGACCCCCGATGAACGAGAGGCCATTGTTGTCGATATGCAAACAGGGGTTTGGATTAAAGAAATTGAATATGTTACTCGTCAAGGCAATTACTTTTGGGGTAATTTAGCGGCTAAATCCATCCGCTTTGAGGAGCGGAGCGTGAATTTGGTGCGAATTACCGATATCAGTGAGCGCAAACAGGCAGAAGCGGCGTTACTCCAGAGTCAGGCACAGCTTCAGCGGCAACTGGCTGAAATTGAAGCCATCTACCAATCAGTCCCAATTGGTTTGAACGTCTTAGATACCGACCTCCGCTTTGTGCGGATTAACCAGCGACTGGCAGAGATGAATGGGCTTTCCGTTGAAGCGCATATCGGTCGAACGGTGCGTGAGGTGCTACCCAATATGGCTGATGCCGCCGAACAGGTGTTGCGCCCCATCTTGGAAACGGGGGAACCGGTTCTGAATGTGGAAATTAGTGGGGAAACTCCGGCTCAACCTGGTGTGCAGCGAATCTGGTTAGAGCACTTTTTGCCGTTAAAGAATGGCGATCGCATTATTGGTATCAGTACCGTTTGCGAGGAAATTACTGAGCGCAAGCGCATCGAAGACGATCGCAAACAGGCAGAGGAAGCATTGCGCCAGAGCGAAGCTCAACTACGACAACAGACTGAGCAGCTTGCTCAGGCTAACCGAATCAAGGATGAATTTTTGGCGGTTCTTTCCCATGAACTGCGAACCCCCCTCAATCCGATTCTTGGCTGGGCAAAGCTCTTGCAAACCCGTAACTTTAGCCAGGAGCAAACTAGGCAGGCTCTTTCCACGATCGAACGCAATGCCAAGCTGCAAGTGCAACTGATTGACGACTTGCTGGATATCTCTCGCATTATTAGAGGGAAATTAAGCCTCAAAATGGCTCCTGTGTCACTGGTGACCCCAATTGCGGCAGCCATTGAAACCGTGCATCAAGTGGCTTGGGCTAAGTCAATCGCGATCGAAACGAGGCTAGACCCTACCGTGAGACAGGTTTCAGGCGATGCCGGAAGACTACAACAAGTCGTATGGAACTTGCTGTTGAATGCCATCAAATTCACACCAGAAGGCGGTCGGGTGACAGTGCGATTAGAACAAGTCGAGCACTATGCCCAAATTCAAGTCAGTGATACCGGTAAAGGCATCCATCCAGATTTTCTGCCCCACATCTTTGAAATGTTCCGCCAGCAAGATAGTTCCACGACTCGCCAGTTTGGGGGTTTGGGGTTAGGTTTAGCTATCTCTGGGCAACTGGTTGAGGCGCATGGAGGCACGATTTCGGCAGCCAGTGCTGGAGAAGGACAGGGGGCGACCTTTACCGTCAGACTACCGCTGATTCCGGCATCCGAATGGGTCGTTCCTGAGCCGCCCTCGGTGAATCAGCCATTGAATTTACAAGGCATTCAGGTATTAGTTGTAGATGATGAGCCGGATACGTTGGAGTTTCTCCAGGTGCTGCTGGAACAAGAAGGTGCGATCGTCACGACAGTTACATCGGCTCAAACGGCACTGGATGTCATGGCTCAATTTTCAATCGATGTGTTGGTGAGCGATATTCAGATGCCGCAGATGGATGGCTATGCATTGATTCATCAAGTGCGATCGCTGCCACAATTCAAGCATCTTCCAGCGATTGCGCTTACCGCTTATGCGTATGAATCCGACCGAGAACGATTACTAGCAGCAGGCTACCAGCAGCATCTTGCCAAGCCGATTAATCCCAATGTGTTGATTGGGGCGATCGCTGAACTGGCAAGTTGACTCAGGATAACGGCGAAGTTCCGATAGCTAGCGATCGCATTTTATCGTGCCCGTGTTTAACGTAGAATTTAACGAACCGCAGAGGCACTCCAGGACGCTGAAATAAGAGAAACAGAGAGTTATACGTTGGAATGGAACTTGGTATTACCTGCAAAATCCCCTTTTCCTGCTTCCCTTTCTTAAGAGTTTGTTCGTACTGACAATTTAGCTATTGCCCAACCAGATACAATAATTCCTCTGTCGTTTTCCAGGGTGAGACATCAATGGGTCGCGCTGAAAAAGTTGTATTGGCATACTCAGGCGGAGTCGATGCCTCTGTATGCACCCCTTATCTTAAACGGACGGACACTGCCGACGAGCCAGAATACGGCGCAACGCAAACAAGTGGATTAAGCCGTGAGCGTGGTCAGGGCACAGACAACGGTTACTTGAAAACCATGCTAACTAAGCGATATCGTTAATGCTCACTTTCCTAAAGTGCGTAAGTTTTAGTTACGACGGTTAATCGTTGCCCAACTCACATCTTGCACGACCCCCTAACCCCCTTATCAAGGCTACGGTGTACACACATCTCCTTGATCGACCTCAAATGCTGCATGGAAGCCCCCCTAGCCCCCAATAAAAAAAGGCTTCGTCCTCTGTCCTCTCCCCTCTTGGGGGAGAACGAGAGGGGTGGGGGGAACTGGAGCTTCAAAGTCCCCCAAAGTTGGGGGATTTAGGGGGCGAGATCGCCTGATACACAAACCAGAAGACTTGTGTGTACACCGTAGCTTATCAAGGGGGGAATATATAGCTCTCTCCCCTTAGCAACCGGAGATGAGAGTGAACAAAGGTTTGCTGGAGCCGAAGGTGAGGATGGGGTAAAAGGGTTTGGTGCCTGTGAAGCAACCAAGTTCATATCTAATTCACAACTACGCTCACGAATGAGCGTGCTTGGTACGCGATGCTAATTGAGAGGAAAATCACACAATGAAAGCTCAAGATTTAAAAGGAAAAACGATCGCATTTGCGGGTTCCGGTGGCCTGGATAGCTGCACCATCACCCGTTGGCTGACCGATCAGGGGGTACGGGTTGTGTGCTTTACCGCCGACTTAGGGCAACCGGATGAAGATGATACAGAAGCGATTCGCCAGCGGATGCTCTTAGCGGGGGCAGCGGATTTTGTGTTGTTACCTGCACGAGAGGCGATCGCACAAGCAGGTCTTAGCGTAATTCAATCTCAAGCCTGCTATGAAGGACGCTACTGGAATACTACAGGAATTGCCCGGTGTGTCCTTGCCAAAGCCATGATTCAGGAGATGCAAAAGAAGGGGCTGACAATTTTCAGTCATGGCGCAACCGGACGGGGTAACGATCAAGTCCGTTTTCAACTAATCACCAATATGCTTGCTCCAGAGTTTGAGGTGTATGCGCCCTGGCGGGACGGGGAATTTTTAGCGCGTTTTCCGGGTCGCAGCGAGATGATTGACTTTTGTGAAGAAAAGGGACTCTCCGTCTCGGCGACGAAAGATAAGCCTTATTCTACGGATGCCAATTTGCTGGGTCTGACTCACGAATCGGGATTGCTGGAATCATTATCAACTCCGGCGCATTTTGTCAAGCCTATTATGGGTTGCTATCCTGCCGATGCTCCCGATCAAGCGGAGGAGTTTACGGTACACTTTGAGCAAGGTCGTCCGGTTTCGATCAATGGCAGTTCGGTGGACTTAGTTGAGGCATTTGTTCAGACGAATGCGATCGGTGGGCGTCATGGCATTGGGATTGGCACTCATTTAGTTGAGAATCGCTTTGTGGGAATTAAGTCACGGGGGGTTTATGAAAGCCCAGGTGTAGAAATACTAGGAACTTGCTATGCTTTGTTGCTGCAACTGATTTTAGATCGCCGTGCTCGTGAGTTCTTTGACCAGTTATCTTTATTAATTGCCAAGCAAATCTATCAGGGGTATTGGTTTGACTTGGCTACTCAGATGGCATTGCAAGCGATTCAACCTACAGCAGACTTAGCCACAGGAACGATTACGGTTTCTCTTTACAAAGGGAACATCTCCTTTGTTTCAGCAACGAATACCTCTCATTCTCTCTACTCAGAAGAAAATGCTTCGATGGAAGGGATTGGTAGTTACAATCATGCCGATTCGGAGGGATTGTTGCGCGTATTGGGTGTGAGTGCGCGTGTACTCGCGACAAGTGGTCAAATTAAGGATTGAAGTTCCCTTCCTTAGTTGAGTGGGTGCGTTACGCAGGAGTGACGCACCCTACTGGCATAACACAGCTAAGTTAGTGCATCAAGTATAGTTATTGTGGTGTAGGCATCTATTGTGGTGTAGGCATCTTGCCCGCACCGGACGGGCGAGACGCCCATCCCACAAGAGAATTATAATGCTTCATTTTAGCCTTGCCACGCTACTACAGGAGGAGCGATCGCACTTTCTTCGCACTGCCGGAAGCGATCGCTAGAATGTTGTTACTGACAATCCATCAGGAGAAGTCGTCCGCCAGCCTGTTCGGCACTTTGAGAGGAAACCGTTATGACAACAGAACTAGATGCTAACCGACAAAGCTTGTACCAGGCGGACTACCTGAAATGGATTGAAACCACTATAGAAATGCTGCGGGTTCGGGATTACTCAAATATTGATTGGGAAAACCTTATTGAAGAAATCACAGACATGGGGTGGAGTGAACGCAAGAGCCTAAAGAGTAATCTCATCGTTGTCCTAACTCACCTGCTCAAGTGGCAATATCAGCCGAAATTCAGAAGTGGTAGCTGGAAAGGTAGCATCGTTGAGCATCGCAGACGCATTCGCGAAGCTCTGAAGGATTCCCCTAGTCTCAAGCCTTACCTTCAAGAGGTGTTTGCTCAGTGTTATTTGGATGCAGTTGAACTCGCGAGTGCTGAAACTGAATTGCCAGTGGAGACATTTACTGGCGAATATCCCTATACATCCGCAGAAGTTTTAGATTCTAACTTTATGCCGGAATGAGCGATCGCGCGTCTCTTGTCTCAAAATGCGATCTGCGCTTTGCTGCTTACATACCATCCTTCGCAACCTCTGTCAATAGAACATATGTTCTATTTTAACCTTGTCAAGGTAAAGAAATTTTAAAAACTCAGCGTATTACAAAGTATTACACTTGTCAAACAACATTTAACACTTGCTAGATTAGAATAACCAGTGAATTTTTAAGAGAATATAGAGAAAAAGTAAGAGATTGCTATTCTGTAGATTATTATTTTGTTTCTACAGCAAAAGCCTCAGATAGAATTCAAGAGTTAGCCCAAGAATGTACTAAAGAATATGTAAAAAGTGGACTTGCAGTTAAATGTCATGTTTTAGATTTTTCGGAATTAAAAAGCTTTTATGTTCGCTCACATTCTAAAGAAGCTTCTCTTCCTAATGAAGTAACAATCCCTTTAAAGAAGAATCATTTTGTTGAAGTTGTAGATGGGCAATATACAACCCTGGTAACAGTTATTCAAGGAAATAAGTTAAGAAACCTTTACAATCAATATAAAGAATCTTTATTTGCTTGGAATATTCGTGGATTTTTGGGAAGACGCACCAGTATTAATGAAGGAATAAAAAATACTGCTGAGTCACAACCTGATGATTTCTTCTATTTTAATAATGGAGTTTCTGCTATGTGTATAGAGTATACCATAGACTACGAAAAACTTGAATTGAAAGCTGAAAATTTTCAAATTATAAATGGGGCACAAACGGTAGGCTCTTTGGCTTGGGCAGAGCCTAATGAAAACATCAAGATTTTGTTTAGGTTGACCAAGACAACCAATGTTAAAACATCTGAACTTCGCAATCAAATTATTAATTGTAATAACATTCAAAATTCAATAAAAGATTCAGATTTTCGCTCTAATGATAATTTGCAAATTTGGCTGGAGGAAAAATTTAAGCTTTCCCCCATTTATCCTGTATTACCCTACAAAGTTGATTATATTCGTAAGAGAGGCTACAAGAGTAAAAGTAAAGGTGTAGCAAGAACAATAAAACTGGAAGATTTAGCTAAGATTCGCTACGCTTTTTTTCAAGAACCCACACTAGTTCATGAATCTCCTAGTAGCCTTTGGGCTAGAAGAACAGAAGAAGGAGTTT
>NZ_DATNPA010000786.1:0-10793 GCF_036703385.1 Allocoleopsis sp.
ATCATGCTAGTAGTGGGAATCTTGGTGGCTCTGACCCCTCTACTCTGGCTAGAAGCTGGAACGGCTCCAATTTTTCTATGGGTCTGGTTCCCCCTGTTGCACATCATCGGTGGTGGGACGTGGGCGGCGATTGACTTGTGCAGCAACAACCTTTTGATGGGAGTAGCGCCATTGTTGCATCAGTCGATTTATTTTGCGATCGCGGCGGCGGTTCCTGGTGTTACTGGGGCAATGGGAATCACCGTTGGTGGCTTTCTCGCCACTTTGACTAATCTTGGTGGCTTGCCAGGGGTGTTTGCCCTCTCCGCTGTCTTACGACTGGCGGCTCTCCTGCTCTTGGTTTTTGTTCACGAGCAGCGTTCTGTGTCTCTGGGTAAGTTTTGGCTCCTGCTGGTGCCTGCCTGGTGGAGAAGAGTGGCGATTGAACCTGGAGACATTCGGTTTCAACCCTTGATAGTTGAAGAGTTGGATTCTGCACCGGAAAGCTCATGCGATCGGTCTTCAGATCTTGATTAGCTTGCTTATGTAAGCTCCAACGGAATAGGGCGCAGCCTTCCTTCTATCTCAACACTGGGCCAATTTGGATCGAACGTCAGATTTTCTAACTTTCCATCATTAAGGATGACAAAAGTATCTTCAATCTTGGCTCCCCTTAAACTGGGATTCCAAGCAACAGCTATGTTTTCTACTAAAGTGTCAGTAGTAGTAGGAGTTGCCACAATTTCTCGGGCTAAATATCCCGTTGTTCCTCCCTGGTGATGTTCCTGGATTGCATTGGGAAATCCGTGCTGTTCATAAACCTGATTTAGGGCGTGATAAGCTGTGTCCAGAGAAGTTCCAGGTTGGCACAAATTCAGCACTTGGGATTCAATTTGTCGGACATGGCGGTGCAATTGGGCGTGTTCATCCCCAAGCGCACCAAAACTCACAAAACGGGTAAGATTTGCAAACAAACCATATCCCCTAGCGCAAAATACCATCATCGCGACGCGTCCGATCACTTCCCCTGTCGCGGTAGCATGACGGTAAAGCGGCAAACGCCTCTCACCTGCAACCAAAGTCACCGCCGGATGTATACCCCTCGCCCACAACGCCTCTGCACCGGCACCTGCAAGCTGATATTCTGTCCAGGTTGGCTTGGCAGCTTTCAGTACCTCTGTCATCGCAACGCTAGCCTTACGCCCGACTTGGCGATATCGCTCTAGCTCACTTGACATCATTACCCGTTTGTGATTCTGTAGAGACGCGGGTAATCGCTTTTCTACATGAGGGATGGGGCGATCGCTAAGCACCTTCCCTTCATTCGTCACATCTCGTACAAACGATTCACGAGCAGCAGCATCAGCCCAAGGGTTGACGTGCAGCTTGAAGTCTGCCGAAAGTTCCTCATCTTCCAAACGCTGGGCTTCAATTTCATCCGTCAGTACCCAGGCATCTCGAACAGTTACCAACACCTCTGCCACTCCGGTTTCAGCAGTAAGCAACACGGTATTGGAAGCGCCAGCAGTTGCCCAAGCGAACCAGTCTGTTCCCCTAAGGCGGACACCCGTTGCCCCAGTGT
This sequence comes from Allocoleopsis sp., assembly GCF_036703385.1. Classification (NCBI taxonomy): domain Bacteria; kingdom Bacillati; phylum Cyanobacteriota; class Cyanophyceae; order Coleofasciculales; family Coleofasciculaceae; genus Allocoleopsis; species Allocoleopsis sp. Next base: position 1,562 of record NZ_DATNPA010000786.1, read on the forward strand.
CAGTTAGAGCTTCCCGGATTAATTCCAGTTTGCGGGAGACTTCTTCGTTTAACTCCTTCATAATTCACCTCTTGCACCAAGATACCCCTCCCCCAGCCCCTCTCAGTTTCGGAGAGGGGAGCCGGAGTTCTTCCCCCCTTCCCTGCCAGGGAAGGGGATTGGGGGGTTAGGTTTTTGATTCATACCCTCACCCCCGCTTCCAAAATGACGGATATCGCTTGTAACTCAGACGCTTTCTCTTCTGGAAGCGCATCATTGGCAAACATTCCTGCTGCCAGTTCAGTTCCGGCTAAGTACTTAAGCCTATCCTGAGTACGATAGGGGGGATAGAACTCGGCGTGCAGGTGTGATTCCGGATGAGGTTGACCGTCAGTAGGTGCCTGGAACCAAGCCATCAAGTAAGGAAAGGGGCAACTCCATAAGCCGTCATACTTGAGGGTGACAGTTTTTAAGGCTCTGGCAAGTCCTCTACGCTGATCTGGCGTAAGGTCGATGAATGTGGCAACTGGCTCAATTGTTGCAATCCAAACTTCGTAAGGATAGCGGGCGCACGCGGGGACAAATGCGATCGCATTTTCATCCAGATAAATAATCCGCTGCTTGTCCTCAATTTCCTTTTCAATGAAATCTTGCAGCAAGCCTCGCTGATTTTCCTGGTAGTATGCCTGCTGTCGTTCCTGCATTCGTGCCGGAACAGGAGGCACAAAGGGGTAGGCGTAAATCTGACCGTGTGGATGCAGCAACGTCACCCCCATCTCCACACCCCGATTCTCGAAAGGCAGCACATACTGAATGTGCGGATGCCCTCCAAGTACCCTCGTTCGGTCAGCCCACACAGAAAACAGCAAATCTAGGTGATCTAGTTCCAGGGAACCCAGAGGAGATTCGGGGTCTTGGGTGAAAACTACGACCTCACACGCACCGTTGGCGGGGAGAGTTTCAACAATACTGACAGGCGGGTTATGTGCCGCTACTGTCATTGAAGCAAAGCGGTTATCGAAAACTGCAATGTCATACCGCCCTTGAGGAAGTTCACTGGGAAAGTGAGGGTCGATAGTCGGTGCCAGTGGGTTGTATTCAGGGGGCGGCATGAACGTCCGCCCCTGACGATGACTGGCGTAAGCAACCCATTCACCCCGCAAGGGATGCCAGCGCAGGTGGGGATTGCCTTGAATCGGCTCATTACTAGGACTAGGAGCCTGGATACCTTCCGCAATGGGGTATCTGCTGTATAGAGTCAGTGGACGCCCATCCGGCTTTAACAGCTCCTGGGAATACATTTTCCTCTGGCGACCATTTAGCTTTAATGCTAGAGAGCATAGCGTCTTCCTCGTCCTCTTCGCCCCTGCCTAGAGTTGCATGTGCGCTAGCGAAGCATGCCGTTAGGCTTATCGCTTCAATCGGAAACTTGGGAGTGCGGTCTGCATACAACAGACCGTTGGCTTCCTGGTAAGTATCGGTTAACTGGGTGTAACAAAATCCGCTGAACAGTTCGACACAGTATCCTCTTTAGCCCGGTTCAAGACCATCTAAATAGGGGCAGTTGCCCCTCTAATAGACAAGCTATCCCTGGACTTTCGGGAAGTCTGTAAGCCTTCCCGAAATCAGCAATATTACATGCCGCATTGATATCAGCATCACACTCAAAACCACAATGCCCACACTTAAACTTTTTCCCATTCCGATACGACTTCCCTTTAACTGGGTGAACGTGTCGGCAACGAGAGCAAGTTTGGGATGTGTAAGCAGGTGGCACAAACACCACCAGCACACCCGCAAGGGCGGCTTTGTATCCAACAAACAACCTGAGTTGGTAAAACGCCCAGTTGTTCGTCCTACGCCTCTCGGTTTTACGGCGTGGCTTTTCGTTAAGAGTGTCACGAATTCCGGTCAAGTCTTCAAACGCCAGCGCCGCGCCACCGCTTTTGGCGTCAATAACCAGTTGCTGACTGATCTTGTGATTCAACCACTCCTGAAAGCGACGTTCTCGACCAGAGAGCCTTCTGAGCAATCTCCTAGAGTTGCGTTAGCAAAGCGGGGCGCTCTTAGCGCACGTGCGTTTGCGTTGAACGTTGCTTCTAACTCGACTAAATCTGTCCCTGACCGATTGGATTTGCTCACCGCTCCAAGACTTGCCTGTAGAGGTAGTGGCAATATCTCTGCGACCCAAGTCCACTCCAATCACCTTGGGAGTCTTGCCCGTTGGCGGGGTATCCAGTTCAACCACGAAGTTGATGTAGTAATCCCCTTTTCTGGACTTACACAGCGTTGCACTGGTGAGGTTTTGTCCTCTAAGCAGTGCAATCTGATATCCGCCAATGGACAGTTTAAAGTTAACACGCCCACATTTCAGCGTTACTCCTACTGTTTGGGTTTCTTCCACATACTTAAAGGTGCGGATATCCAAACTGATAGAAGTAGGTCTAAATTTGTGGATCTGTTTAACAGCCTTGGCGTTTCCCATTACCCGACGAATGGCTTGGCAGACGTGATTGGCCTTCAACCCCGTGGCTTCTCGAACAGGCTTATACACCTTGTGGTGAAGCTTGGTTGTGTTCCAACAGTTATCCCGTTTTGCTACCTCAAGGAGCTGATTACAAGCATCAGCAAATCCCCGCAGAGTTTCATCAATCTTAGGTCGAAACTCTACAGGGACTACAAGCTTACACTTGACACAGAGGGATTGAGTTACCAAGTTATAACTCATCCAGGCTTACAGAACCAGGCGACTCAAGTCGCGACTCGCCTTCCTCTGCGCGAGTAGAGCGACGGAGTTTCCGGCGTGGAGGTTTTCATATGATCAGACATGAGCCTGGAATGGCAAGAAGGAACTGTCTACGCGCCTGAACTAGCGAGTGAATCCATCGAGATGGCTGATGTGTGATTGAGTTCCTATCTATTAAGCATGTTTTTCGCTATTTGTCAATGACCGATATCTCAGGGTAGGGTGAATCAAGTTACTTAAAAACCTAAAAAAGTTAACTAGTTTGAGAAATTAAAGAATTGCAGCTCTCGCCTAGATTAAGGCTGAAAGGTTAAGCCTTAAATTTTTCTGAGATCACACAAGAATTCGTAGAAAATCCCATCTTTTGATTGATGGTCAAACCCCCTTAACTATTTAACTTCTTCTCGGATATTAATGAAAAAACTATGTCTATTACAGGTTCCTTATCAGATTTTTCTTTACCAGAGATTTTCCAGTTTATTGAGCAAGGACATAAAACGGGCTTGCTGATCGTCCGTAGCTGGGCAGAATCAGAAATCGGCAAGAGCCATGTTCATTACATTTGGGTGGAGCAGGGTAATATTGTAGCGGCAGCTAACCGCTTAGATCAGCAAGGGTTAGTCAGACTGATTGAGCAACATCAGTGGGTAAGCGCTCGCGTAATCTCTAAACTAGCTCAGTTGTGTCCAACTGAGCAATCATTAGGGAAACACCTGTTTAATCAAGGTGTCTTACAAGCCGAACAATTAAAAGAGCTTTTTATCGCTCAAGTACGGCAGCAAGTTTGTAGCCTGTTCCACCTCAAAGAGGGCGACTTTCAATTTGAACAAAATGTCCCCATACCGAGACTAGAACTAACGGGATTGAGCATATCGGCGGGAATCCCTATGCTTTTTACAACCTCTCAAGATGTTTTACCCTTATCTACTGAGGGATGGAACTCTACCGTGGCGGCAAAAGCTCTTACTCGCTCTTCTTCATATGCAGGCAAAACCCCAGAAACCCATAGCCTGAAAACATTTTTAAGAATGCTTACCTTAGGGTAGTCGTCTCATTGATTCAGTTGTACTTGGCTCAACTGAGGGCAAAACTACGAGATATAGCAAAAGGCAGAAGGCTTTTATGTTTATTACTGATACCTAGTTGTTTCAGCTGTTAAAGAAAGACCTAACCTTTCCTTACGCATGTATCTGCTAGTTACTGACTTAATGTTGTTAATCAACTTTGGGAGAGAAACTTGAGGATGATACTGAAACAACAGGTGAATCTGGTCTGACTCTCCATTAAAGTCAACTAATTTGCAATCCCACTTGAAGCATAAGCTCGTTCAATATTTCGTTAAGCCTGTCAAGCCTTTTTGCTGTCAGTACTTTTCTTCTATATTTGGTTATCAACACCAAATGGGCTTTGAGGTCTGAAACTCCTCTAGCACAGGCTATCCAGTCTTTATTAGTCATTGACACTCAATAGGTTACTGGCTACACTGAGTTTAGTCTACCACCTGAAAGCTTGTGAGAGTCAGCTATCAGTACAGGATTAAACTAAACACTGAACAAAAGAGGCGATTAAATCACATTCGCCGGATTTGTCAGTATTTGTATAACTATCTGTTAGCTGACAGGTTGAGTTGGCGGGAACAAAATAGATGTGCTGTTAACAGTTGTCCTCTTGTCTGTCATCTCCCAGAACTGAGAGACAATCCTACTTATTATTCACAAAAAGCTTATTTACCTTTATTAAAAAAGGATTTAATCAAAGTTGATTGGTCAGGAGAATTGCTGGATTTAAGTAAGGTTTATTCTCAAGTCTTGCAAGATGTCGTTAAACGAGTTGATTTAGCTTTCAAGCGATATATATCAGGAGATAAGAACGGCAAGCGTAGTGGCAAACCTCGCTTTAAGTCAGAAGCTAATTTCAAGTCGTTTACCTACACACAAGTTCTTGATAATTGGCTTAAAAGAAGTCTTCAAAAAAGAAAGGTAGTCAAGCTAGACGTAAATTAGCTCATCGAGAAGCCAAAATTCATCAAAAAATTACCAGGTCTAGAAAAAACCATCATTTTATCGAAGTCAAGGCAGGGTTGGGAGTTCTTAACCTGTTTTAGCTCTAAACCTTGCTCAAATATCTGATCGATTGCGAGCATCTGATCATCACTCGTCATAAATTTATGGTCTTTCGTGGCTCGAATCACTGAACCATCTTCCAGCTCATATTCAAATACTTCCTGCTGCCCCCGATTATGCCACTGGGCGATCGGCTGAGTATAAACGTATCCCTTGTTATCAACACTGTACACAGTGCATTCAATACCTTCCTCAACAATTTTACCAATCGGTATTGAACCATACTCTACGGTCATAATTTCAGTATTATAGCTCAAACAGTATTCAGCAAATAGCACCATTTGCTCAAATAAATCTTCCGCAATTCTCTTAGGAACACCATTTTTCGCCGCCCCATCAATGAAGGTTTCCCGATGTTTTTGCATCTCAGAAACCTTTTTCTTTCCCATCGCTCTGCGCAGCAAATCAGCTTGGCCCAAGGAATATCCAGCTAACTCTTGAGCCATTTTCATGATTTGCTCTTGGTACACTAGGATTCCGTAGGTCTCTTGAAGAATTGGCTCTAGCAGCGGATGCTCATACTTGATTTTTTTCTGGTCATGCTTGCGTTCAATAAACTTATCAATTAGACCCGCATCTAAAGGGCCAGGTCGATAGAGGGCTAAAATAGAAGAAATATCTTCAATACTGGATGGTTTAAGACCGCGCACCACTTGACGCATCCCGGAAGATTCTAATTGAAAGATGCCTTCTAAGTCACCTTGCTCTAAAACTTTATAGGTGTTTTTAATATCTTCAGGTTTTTTATTAATTTCTCCCTTGGAAACTATTTTGAAAGCCTTTATTTCCTCAAGAGGTAGCTGATCTAAATCAACGTCTCTATTTTGACTTCTCTTAATTAATTCTACAGTTTTTTGGATGGTTGTTAGATTTTTTAGTCCCAAGAAATCCATTTTCAACAGTCCCAGAGATTCCAAATCTTCCATGAAATACTGGGTAATGACAGAACCATCATTATTCACTTGTAAAGGGACGATTTCATCCAATGGGTCTGCGGAAATGACCACACCAGCCGCATGGACACCAAAGGTTTTATTGGTTCCCTCTATCCGTATTGCCATGTCTACCCAATGTTGAACTTTGGGGTCATTTTTGTAAGCTTCTCTAAACTCTGGAGCAGGTGTTTCTTCAGAAATCATCACTGATAGCTTGGTTGGCTTGCCCCGTACTACAGGGATTAGCTTTGCCATCTGGTCAGATTCCTTGTAAGGAATATTTAATACTCTAGCAACATCTTTCAGTACGGCTTTCGAGGTTAAACGGTTAAAGGTAATAATTTGTGCAACCCGGTCTTTTCCATACTTTTCGGTAACGTATTCAATCACCTTATCGCGTTTTTCAATACAGAAATCTGTGTCAACGTCTGGCATCGATTTACGCTCTGGATTCAAAAAACGCTCAAAAAGAAGGCCATGATGAACCGGGTCAATATTGGTAATTTTTAGAGCGTAAGCAACCAGAGAGCCAGCGGCGCTTCCTCTTCCAGGCCCTACGGGAATATTGTTGTCTCTAGCAAATTTAATGTAATCCCAAACTACTAAAAAGTAGGTAGAGAATCCCATCTGCTGAAGCATCTTGAGTTCATACTCCAGCCGCTGTTTATAGATAGGATTCATTTCGCTACGAGAGCGACATTTTAAGCGTTCTAAAATTCCTTCCCACGCCAGTTCTTCGAGATAAGTATCAGCGCTGTAACCTTTCGGGACAGGGTAATCAGGGATGCGTGGTTCCCCTAGAATGTCATAGGGTTTGACTTTTTCTGCAACTTCAAGGGTATTCGCGATCGCTTCTTGAATTACCTCATCCGGCAGGTGATCCCGAAACAACTGTGCCATCTCTTCAGCGGACTTGAGATACTCGGTACCGCTATAGCGCATCCGCTTATCTTCACTGATTAGCTTACCAGTTTGAATGCACAGCAATGCGTCGTGAGCTTCAACGTCGTAGCAGGAAATAAAGTGGGAGTCATTGGTTGCAACGAACTTAATCCCAAGCTCACGGGCAATCTTGACGATTTCAACGTTAACAATACGGTCTTCTATAGAACCGTGGTCTTGAATTTCTAAATAGTAATCATCACCGAAGACATCTTTGTACCACTGAGCGACTTCACGGGCAAGATTGAGGTCGCCTTTAAGAATGGCTTGGGGAACTTCACCTCCCAAGCAGGCACTTGTGACCATTAAACCTTCGTGGTACTGCTTTAGCAGGTCTTTGTTGATGCAAGGACGTGCAAAAATACCTTTTCCTTGAAACCCCTTGAGGTGAGAAATTGTCGTCACCTTAACTAAATTTTTGTAGCCTTGGTTATTTTTTGCCAAGACGACTTGGTGATATTTGCGATGACGTTTACTCTTATCCTCGATGTCCCCGTTAATCACATACATTTCATTCCCGATGATCGGTTTGATATTCCGACCCCGACAAACTTTGATCAGTTCGATCGCGCCATACATGACCCCGTGATCCGTCAGTGCGATCGCAGGCATTTCCAATTTCACTGCTCGATCCACTAGTTCAGGCAGCTGAGAAGCGCCATCCAGCAAGCTGTAATCGCTATGAATATGCAGACCAACGAAGGACATGGGTTCTTCAACCAAGGACAATTTAGAAGATAAAACTAGACTAACGGATTTTAGCCTCTATATATAGCGGCTTTTTCATAAGATAACTATATAAAACTCTATATATAGGAGTATCACGCCCTTAGTAGAGCTAAGGACGCAGAACTTTTGCTGACTTCGTGTGTTTGTAGCCGCGCTCAGGATGATGCTGTCAGTCAAGTAGTCAAGGGGGCGATCCCTTCCTCAATGGGGAGTGACTTTCCTGCTCCCCCTTGCCTTGCTCCTGATGGGGCTTGGGAGTTAGGTTTTCCGAATTGCGCCAACAGCGTCTTGGAATAGTACGGTGTGTACCAGGCGAAAGCTGAGCGCAGATAAGTACTAAGGTACTACTTAAACTTTAATGATGTCAGTGTCATTGGGCTGAGAGTAAATCTGGCACAGCCGTCCTGCCCACCCATCAAGGGATGGAGTTTTCAGTCTGGAAGACTTTGATTAACGATGAACTGTGAACGTTCTACCGTAACCGGACGAATCCCATCCCCTATCTTTATAAGCATGAGCTGGAAACAGCTTACCTGACTGCCTCAGTCGCTAGCCGTTGAGTTCATCTGTGGCGATCGCAGATGCCAGGGTGTTGATTGCTCGTAAGCATAAGCCACCTGAAACAGTTGGTCTTCGCGCAATACTTTGCCAATCAACTGCATTCCAATCGGAAGCCCATTATCATCAAAACCACAAGGTATGCTGAGTCCTGGTAAACCAGCCATGTTGACAGGAATGGTCATCAGGTCACCCAGATACATACTTAAGGGGTCTTCTGTCTTTTCCCCAGCTTTAAATGCCGTTGTCGGTGCCGTGGGGCACACCAAGATATCCACTTGTTTAAAGGCATCCTCAAAATCTTGCTTGATTAGAGTACGGACTTTTTGGGCTTTGAGGTAATAAGCGTCGTAATATCCAGCCGATAGAGCATAGGTACCGAGCATAATCCGGCGTTTAACCTCTGCACCAAACCCAGCTGCACGAGTTTTCTTATACATGTCTACCAGATTTTCGGCGTCTGGGACTCGCATACCATACTTAACACCGTCATAACGAGCCAGATTTGCTGATGCCTCACTGGGAGCAATAATGTAATAGGTCGGCAACCCATAGCGGAAGCGAGGGCAGGAAACCACATGGATTTCAGCCCCTAAGTTTTGCAACTGATCGATCGCTTTGGTGACAGCTTGTTCAACGACGCCATCTAATCCCTCGCCAAATGTCTCTTTAATCACACCAATCTTGATCCGTCCTCTGGGTTGAAGATCGGGCTGAAGTGCTTTGAGGTAGTTGGGGATTTGAACCTTGAGGCTGGTGGCATCGTTGGGGTCATAACCTGCGATCGCATTTAATAAAATCGCCGCATCTTCTACCGTTCGCCCAAAGGGGCCAATTTGATCTAAGGAAGATGCAAAGGCGACCAAACCATAACGGGAAACCAACCCATAGGTAGGTTTCAGTCCCACCACACCGCAGAACGAGGCTGGTTGACGAATCGAGCCCCCTGTATCCGAACCGAGTGCCACCACACACTCTCCCGCCGCTACCGCTGCTGCCGAGCCCCCAGAGGAACCCCCCGGCACCCGCGACACGTCCCAGGGGTTAGCTGTGACTTGATAGGCCGAGTTCTCGGTAGAACTCCCCATCGCAAATTCATCCAAGTTGGTTTTCCCCACCATCACCGCACCCGCTTCCTTGAGCTTTTGCGTCACTGTTGACTCGTAGGGCGGTACAAAATTTTCCAGTATTTTAGAGGCGCAGGTGGTGCGAATCCCCTT
>NZ_DATNPA010000787.1:0-20116 GCF_036703385.1 Allocoleopsis sp.
GCTACCTTAGAACAATGGATTGTAGAGGAACGCTGCCGCCTAGTTACACTCTTAGGAATGAGCGGTATAGGCAAAACCAGTCTAGCCGTGCAGTTAGTAGAACGGATTAAGGATAATTTTGACTATGTAATTTGGCGAAACCTCCGCTATTCCCCACCCGCCGACACTCTTCAGAGAAACTTACTCCAATTTTTCTCTAACCAACAGGACAGCGAATTACCAACCAGCACTGATGAGCAACTCTCGCAACTGATGAACTATTTGCGAAAGTACCGCTGTCTGGTGATATTGGATAAGGTAGAGATGATTTTTAGTAGCGGACAGTGGGCGGGTTGCTACAAATCCGGCTATGAAGATTATGGTTCACTCTTCAGACGAGTTGGAAAATTACCCCATAATAGCTGCTTGGTTTTGAGCAGTTGGGAGCCACCTATGGAGATTGTGCCCTTGACAGGTGAAAATACACCAATCCGCTTATTTCCACTGAAGGGGTTGGGAGTAGCAGCGGATGACATTCTCAGAGAAAAAGGTTTAGTTGAAGAGGATTCATGGGCAGACTTGATTAATGCCTACCGAGGCAACCCTTTATATTTAAAAATAGTTGCCACAATGATTCAAAACTTATTTAATGGCAGAGCATCTGACTATTTGAAATATAATCCATTGTTATTGTGCGAAGAGTTAAAAGCTATATTAAATAAGCAGTGTCGGCGCTTATCAGATTTGGAAAAAGAGATGATGTCATGTATTGGTAGCCAAGTTGAGCCGGTTGCTACTGCCAAATTACTAGAGGATATACAAATATCTCCCTCAGAGTTATTCAGTGCTATTCAATCTCTGGAACGACGCTCATGGATTGAAAAGCAGGCACGGGATAATCAAACTGTTTTTACTCTCGCACCTGTGGTGAAACAGTATGTGAAAAGCCAATATTCCCGTGGTGATGTATAAGACGCGAAGACTTTGAGTTATAAACTTTAGCTTTTCAGATTCCCGAATTCTTGAAGAAGTCGGGGATCTAGGCGTTTAATTGCAGGATGTACAATGCCAAGTTAGCAATCAAGTCGTTAAAATACCTTATTAACTCTGCCAAAAACTTACTATGGTACAAGCCCCCGCACCGATTACCACGACTGACCTTGCTACATTAGCCATTGATGCGATCGCTCGTGCTGGATGCGAGTACGGGGATGTCCGTTTTTGCACATACCGCAACCAGAATCTTTATGCACGCGATCGCTCCCTCAGTCAACTGTCCGATAATGTCAGTTCTGGCTTTGGGGTGCGGGTTCTGTTAGATGGTGCTTGGGGATTCGCCGCTAGTCCCTATAAAACCCCAGCAGAAGTAGAACGAATTGTCGCTCTTGCCGTAGAAATTGCTAAAGGTAGTCGCCTCTCTCAGCAAACACGGGTGCGATTAGCGCCAGTTGAAGCCTACCGCGATACCTACATTACTCCTATTGAGATTGACCCTTTCACGGTGCCGATTACCGAGAAGGCTGAATTGTTGTTGCACCTGAATGAACAGTTGCTCAGTTATAGCGAGCACGGCATTAAAAAAGCTTACTCTTTCTTACGGTTCGCCCGCGAGGATAAAACCTTTGCCTCTACAGAAGGCTCCCTGATTCAGCAAACCATCTACCGCAGCTATCCTGGATTTGGCTGTACAGCGATCGCAAATGGTGATGCTCAAGAGCGCAATTACGAACGTCCCCCCCTAAACATTGGTTACGAGCATATCAATTCCGCAGACCTTTTGAGTCAGGTCGAACGAGTTGCCGAAGAAGCGATTGAAAAGGTGTACGCGCCCAAAGGCCCTTCTGGTATTCGCACCACCCTCATCCTCAAACCCACCAATCTATGGCTCACCATCCACGAATCTGTCGGACACCCCACAGAGCTGGATCGGGTGTATGGCTACGAATCTAACTTTGCGGGAACTAGCTTCGCCACTACCGATAAATTAGGCAAGCTCCAGTATGCAGCACCTTGGGTTAACTTCCGGGCTGATCGCACCCAGCCGGGGGGACGGGGTACGATGGGTTACGATGATGAAGGGGTGCCTGCACAAAGCTGGCATATTGTCAAGGATGGTCTTTTAGTAGACTATCTCACTGACCGCGAAACCGCCTATCGACTCGGTCGCCCCAGCAGCAATGGTAGTGCCTATGCCGATAGTTGGTCGAGTTTGCCAATGGTACGGATTCCCAATTTAGGATTGGAACCAGGGCCAGATGGGGGTAGCCACACTGCCACTCTCCAGGAGATGATTGCAGATACTGAGGACGGGATTTTAATTGATGGCGTTGGCAGCTTTTCGATTGACCAGCAGCGGCGTAACTTCCAATTTGGCGGCGATGCTTTCTGGAAGGTGGAAAAGGGCAAAGTGGTGGGGATGTTAAAGGATGTCACTTACCAGGCCATGACAACCGACTTTTGGAATAGCGTTGATGCGATTGGGCCAGCTTCAGAGTGGCAGCAGTGCGGCACTAATATTTGTGGTAAGGGTGAACCCATGCAACTTGCTCAGATGACCCATGCCTGCGTGCCGGTGCGGGTGCGCGATATTCAAATTGGCGGAGCATCGTAACTTAGTTAGCAAGTGTCCCCAATTAGGAATGCCCCGCAAGATACGATCGCGCCGCCTCCTACAACGTTATGCCGTCGTAGGAGGCACAGTGAAGATGCCTCAAAGGTCATAAACCTTACACTCAGATGCACTCGGATTCGCAGCGCAGTACTCCTTAAAAGAGCTGCTTTGTTCTTCGATAGGCGGATTAGCAACCCGATTATCCCGCTTTGCCGCGTCTGGGTTTGATTTTGAATTTTCCTGCTCGCGGACAGCACGATCAGACTCAATTTCATTCTGAATATTTTGTTGTGTCATGATTACCCCTATCAGGATTTCCTCAGTACAACTCCCATTAATAGGCTTTCTACCTCGTAGAATCGTCCTTCCCTTGGAGGAAAGAGTATCTATATTTGTTAACGAAATATAAATTACCAATTCGGATTGTTAACCTGAACCGTTGGAGGATGAGCGTGACCTTAGCTACCGCACCCACACTTCTGAGTGAAGACCGAGCCCTAGACTTGATTGAAACAGTTATCCAACAATCTGAAGCCGAAGGTGTCTTCGTCAGTCTCAGCGCTAACGAGTCGGCTCTCTCGCGCTTCTCGGAAAATCAGATGACGCAGAACCTCAGCCGGACTAAATTCAGCCTGAGCATTACTAGTTATTTCGGCAAGCGTAGTGCTTCTGCCTCAACGACGGAAGTAGAGCCAGAGGCGATTCTAGAGACTATCCGACGTTCGGAAGAACTAGCTCGGATTGCCCCAGAAGACCCAGAATGGGTGCCTTTACTCGAACCTCAGACTTATGAGTATAGGACTCCGGCGTTCGATGAACAAACTGCAACTTTCTCACCCTTGGCACGGGGAGAAAAGGTACAGCGAGTGTGTGCGATGAGTCATCAGGCTGGGGTTGAGGGGTCTGGTACGCTGAGTACATCTGCTGTCTTGCAGGCTGTAGGAAATTCGCGGGGATTAAGAGCTTGCGATCGCGGGACTAATGCAGATTTTAGCTTTACGGCTCGGATTGGAGATGGCTCTAGTTGGGGTCAACGTACCGCTTTTGCCGTAAACCAGTTACCCATAGAGTCAGTAACCGAACAGCTGATTCAGCGTGCCCTCAGTTCTCGCCAACCCCGTGAAGTCAGTCCTGGCAAGTATCCCGTAGTGTTCGATGGCGCGGCCTTTAAGGAGTTACTCGGTTGGGTGATGTGGAATTTGGACGCACGGGCGGCGGATGAGGGGCGATCGTTTATGTCCCACCCTGAGGAGGCAGGAAACCGCTTGGGTGAGCAACTCTTTAGCCCTTTAGTACAGGTGCAACGTAATCCAGCTCACCCTCTATTGCAGTTCAGTACGTTTTTTGGGGATGGGTTGAGTAATCGCTACTTAGAGGTAATTAAAGACGGTATTCCTCAAGCTTTATCCTATAGCCGCTACTGGGCACAGCAGCAGGACAAAGAGCCGACGGGGGCAATGTATCCAGTTGTAATGTCGGGTTCAGACCAAACTGTCGCTGACTTGATTGCTCAAACAGAGCGAGGAATTTTAGTTAACCGTGCTTGGTACGTGCGCTACGTCAATCCCAAGACACTGGAGGTGACGGGGATGACGCGGGATGGTACGTTTTGGATTGAGGATGGTCGAATTGCTTATCCAATTAAGAATTTACGTTTTAACCAATGTCTACCGGATATGTTAAGGGATGTGGATGCTCTCAGTAGCGTGCAGCGCTTCGGTAGCAGTGTGGTACCGGGGGTAAGGGTGAAGGAATTTAACTTCAGTAGCGTAACGGATAGTGTTTGACCAAAACAACTCAGAAATTCAAAAAAGGTAATACCTTCTTTTGTCGGAGTAGTCGAGATACGGGAGGATCAATCCTCCATGTCCATTTCGTCCACCGCGTAAAAGACGGTGGCTCTCAGCTTCTATGATGTTTTGCTAGACCTTAGTGCTCAAATCGAATAACACTTCCGAGCATTTGAATGATAATTATATATTTGGACAACGGGGTGCGATAGTGAACCCTACCCCCAGCAAAGGCGCGGTCAAGGGAAGGGGCAAATGATGAGCGATTGGCTCATGGGGAAAAAGCTGGAAACAGAATCCCCTGTACTTCAGGATGGAGGAACTTCAAAGTGATTGGCTCTCTATAGTCTGATGGGGGTGCTGTTGCTGTTTATCGCTGGAATGGGGAAGTGAGTAGTTCAACTTCCCTCAAGACTGCCAAATTTTTATAATATGCTAGACCAAACAAAAGCCCCTTTACTAAAAGCCCTACAAGAGAGCGCTCATAAACCCCATGCTCCCTTTTATGCGCCAGGACACAAGCGAGGACAGGGCATCCCGCAGCCCCTCGCAGATTTGTTGGGGTCGTCAGTGTTTCGGGCTGACTTGCCAGAATTGCCCGACTTGGATAACTTATTTGCTCCTGAAGGTGTGATCAAAGACGCACAAGAACTGGCAGCGGCGGCCTTTGGGGCAGACCACACTTACTTCCTCGTCAATGGTTCTACGGCTGGAGTCATGGCGGCTATTTTAGCCACCTGTAATCAAGGTGACAAAATTATCCTGCCGCGTAATATCCACCAATGTGCGATCGCGGGTTTGGTTCTTTCAGGTGCTATCCCCATTTTTATCAACCCTGAATACGACCCCCTAACAGGTCTGGCCTACAGCATCACCCCAGCTGCCGTTGCTACAGCCCTAAAGCGATATCCCGATGCCAAAGCGGTTATGATGCTCTATCCCACGTATCAGGGCGTTTGTGGCGATATACAAGCGATCGCGCAGCTAGCGCATCAACATAACATCCCCCTATTGGTAGATGAAGCTCATGGCCCTCACTTTGCCTTTCATCCCGATTTACCCCCCTCTGCTTTATCCGTGGGTGCTGACTTAACGGTGCAATCAACCCATAAAGTTCTCGGTGCGATGACTCAGGCATCCATGCTCCACGTTCAGGGTAACCGAGTTGATCGAGAACGATTGAGTAAATCCTTACAACTGGTGCAGTCTACAAGTCCCAGTTATCTACTCCTAGCCTCTCTAGATGCGGCGCGGCAACAAATGGCACTGCACGGGGAACAGTTGATGACCCGAACCTTGTATCTCGCTCAAGAGGCTAGAAGTAAAATTAGCCACATCTCTGGACTATCTGTTTTAGAGCCTGCCACTACTCCGGGCTTTTTTGCTCTTGACCGAACCCGACTCGTCGTCAGAATCTCGGAGTTAGGGTTGAGCGGGTTTGAAGCCGATGAAATTTTCCATCAACAACTCGGCGTCACGGCAGAGTTACCAACTCTTGAACATCTGACCTTTATTATCAGCTTGGGCAATACAGAAGCTGATATTCAGCAGTTAGTCCAAGCCTTCACCACCCTTACCCAGGAGCATTACCGTCCCAAGTGCATCACCCGTTTGCAGGAGGCCATCCAACAGTGGAAGGCTGAAATGCTGTTTGTTCATCCTTCCTCTTTTATCATTCATCCTGCACTCTCCCCGCGTGAAGCTTTCTTTGCCCCAACCGAAACGCTACCTGTAGACCAAACCCTAGACCGGATTAGTGCTGAGTGGGTCTGTCCCTATCCACCCGGTATCCCAGCCTTAATGCCAGGAGAAATGATTAATCCGGCTGCCATTGAATACCTGCAACAAGTTCTGATTTTAGGGGGTACCCTCACCGGTTGTAGCGATCCCAGCCTCAAGACTCTCAAAGTTGTTCGATAACTACTGTAGATCGCGTGTCAAAGGCTTGAAAGATGGCAAGTTGAAGGTTAGAAATTGAGCAAGTTGAACGTTGAAGGTTTGGATGAAACACCTACAACCTGCAACCTTCAACCTTCTAATCTGGAACCTTCAACTCTCTAATCAATGACCAAACTTTGGCCTTACGTGACTCCTGGCATTCCTGATGATTTATTTGAGCAGTTACCCGGTATTCCTCTGAGTCAGAGAGAGGTGCGATTGCTCTTAATTTCTGCCTTACGGATGCAATCAGACTCCTTGTTGTGGGATATCGGTGCGGGTACCGGCACGATTTCGGTAGAACTGGGATTACTCTGTCCCCAGGGGAGGATTATGGCGATCGAACGGGATGAGGAAGTGGCTGGACTGATTCGACGCAACTGCGATCGCTTCGGTGTGCAAAATGTCCAAGTCATTGAAGGGAGTGCCCCAGAATGTCTTAAAGACCTCGCTGGGCCGCCTCAACGCGTTTGTATTGAGGGGGGTCGCCAGATCAAGGAAATCCTGAAAGCAGTTTGGCGATGCTTACAACCCTCTGGGCGAGTTGTCGCCACAGCCAGTAGTCTAGAAAGTCTTTATGCCCTCTCCGAAGGCTTGGCTGAGTTACATGCGCGTAACATTGAGGTCGTTCAATCCGCCGTTAATCGCTTGGAGACACGAGGCAACCATCAAACTTTCGCCTCAGTGAATCCGATTTTTATACTGAGCGGAGAGAAGCTTGATTAGAGTGCCTTAGTGAGCTACGCTACATCAGACAGTTGGGGTCTGAAGAGCACTAGCTTTTGGGAATCAATTGAGCAAAACCCAAGCGAACCGTAGCGTTTTACATGGTCAACCAGATGGATGGCAGTTTAGCGCAAATTCGTTACATTAAGCAAAAATAGAGTGATTCTCTGGTGTGAGAGATGATGAATTTCCCGGCTCTATCCTACCCCTCTCCATAACGACAGTTGAAGCCAACTGTCTTTTATCCGAAGCGTCCTATGCCCTGGTCCCGAATTTTTAGTGGAATTGTTGCGATCGCCCTAGCCCTGGGGATGATTGTTCTTGGAGGATGGTACTTTACTCTCGGCTTCTGCATCATCGTCTATCTGGGTCTCTTGGAATATTTTCAACTGGTTCAGGCCAAGGGGATTGCGCCAGCGGCCAAAAGTACCATCGTTGTGAGTCTCTTGCTGCTGTTTACGTCTGCTGTTTCACCAACACTTACAGATGCCCTATTTCCTCTAGCAGGAACGTTTATCTGTTTCTACCTGCTATTCCAACCCAAGATGGCGTCCATTGCGGATATCGCCTCCTCCATTTTGGGCTTACTCTATGGTGGTTATCTACCCAGTTATTGGGTACGGCTGCGAGTGGGTTTAACTCAGATGTCATCCCTGCCCACTGATGCTGTAGCTAGCGCGACTAACCTACCCTTGAAGGGATACTGGCCTGAATCTTGGAGTGACCTGAGCGCCCTACCAGAGGCATTAACCGCAACTCTCCTAGCTTTTGGCTGTATTTGGGCCGCCGATATTGGAGCTTACTTTTTCGGCAAGTTTTTTGGTCGCACCAGTCTGTCTCATATTAGTCCCAAAAAGACAGTTGAAGGGGCAATTTTTGGCCTCTTCGGTAGCATCGCTGTCGCAACAGCTGGAGCTTGGTATCTCCACTGGCCTTGTTGGCAAATCAGTGGCATTATTTTGGGAACGCTAGTGGGGATTGCTAGCCTCTTAGGAGATTTAACCGAGTCAATGATGAAGCGAGATGCTGGGGTGAAAGATTCTGGGCAATTAATTCCTGGTCACGGGGGCATTCTAGATCGAACTGATAGCTATGTTTTTACTGCCCCCCTAGTCTATTATTTCGTCACTCTCTTACTGCCTTTATTACCACCGTTTTTGTAGGTTAGCTACAAGTTGCCTCCCTGACCGAACTTCATTATACGAGGATGTTACCCCGGTTATTCCATGCTTGAGATCATTTCCATTGGATCGGAATTATGCAAAAACCTTGGCGTCCCTCAGCGTCAATTTTTTCCCTTCTGCCCTCTGACTTGAAAGTAGGGAGTAGGGAATGGGAAATACCACCTTCATACATGGCTGTGAAATTTTCTCATCGGGACTGCCTTCTGCCTTCCACCAAAAAACGGATAGTTAACCCGGATTTGGTATTACCCGTCTTTAAGTCTTTAATTACGAATTAGGTTGACTAGCCCATCCTTTTTTGCAAAAGCTTTTTTGCCTTCATCACGTCTGACTCAGTTGCCGCATAGTAATGCTGATAGTGGTAGTAAGAGCCGCTTGTATAGCCCTTTACACCGTTAGCAACCACACCTAAAACAGTAGTGTTAGAAATTCTCAGTCGATCTAAGGCTTGCATCATGATTGACCGATCTGTTTTGCCCAATCCCCCAACGATGATCACGCCATCGGTGTGAGCTGCTAGAAGTTGACCATCAGCTAGTCCGAGTACTGGTGGTGTGTCATAAATCACTAGGTCAAAAACAGCGTGAAACTGCTCCATCAGATACTGCATCTTCTTAGAAGATAGGAGCCGGGTTGGGTCAGGGGGGTTCTGACCGGCAGTCAAAACATACAGGTGATCCCACATCGGTAATCGCTGGATGGCCTGTTTTGCCGTAAATCCAGTAGCAATCACATTACTCAGCCCAATTTGGTTCTCTAAACCCAATACTTTATGCACCTGAGGCAGCCGCAAGTCAGCATCGACCAGCAGTACCCGTTGACCCATTGCCGCCGCCGCTTGCGCGAGGTGAACGGAAATGGTGGATTTCCCATCTCCTGGGGTAGCTGAGCTAATCACCATCGAGTGAATGGGCGTATCGGTTCCAAGTAGGCGGATATTGGTGTGCAGAGAGCGAAACGCTTCTAGAAAGGGTGAGGCTTTGTACCATTGGGGCTGGCGACGATTTCTCTGCTTGGGTTGGGAGTCTTCGGGTTCTGGCATTTGGTTCGCAAGGTTTGCCAGTGGCGTCATTTGTTTGAGTTGTTTGCTGTAGGGAATTACTCCAATCAAGGGCAATTTGGTGCGGTCTTTTAGCTCATCGGGGGAGTGGAACACGTTGTCTAAGCGTTCAACCATTAAGGCAACTATCGTGCCCAATAATAGACCTGCGATCGCTCCTAAAAGTAGGTTCCGCTCATTATTAGGGGCAACTGGAAACTTCGGTACTTGAGGTTTCAAAATGATCTGCCAGGGCAGCGATTTTTGAGCGATTTCGATTTGCAGCCCCTCCCGGACGCCCAGAAAGCGGTCTAAGCTTTCCGTTGCCACATGCAGTTCTCGTTGTAAATCCGTGTATTGGCGAGCAATCACCGGCATTTGTTTGACTTGGAGATTTAAGACGTTTTCGGCTTGAGCGATCGCCTTTTGTCGCATTTGCAAAACTTGGATTTGGTTAGCAGCATCCACGAGTTGCTGTGAGAGTTGGTTACGAATCGAACTGGGTGAATCATTGGTGACGCCTGCCTGTTGTAGATTTGTCCCTAGCACTTTTTGGGATTCTTGTTCTAGCAGGGGGAGGAGATTGCGCTGTTGATTGCGCAGGGCAACAATGGTAGGGCTGTCTTCCGTAAAACGTGCTGACTCTTTGGCAATCTTGGCTTCAATTTCTTGCAGCTGGTTGAGTAGCTGTTGGTAGCGAGGGGCTTCACTCAGAGTAGTGGTTGCGATCGCGCGATCAGGTGACAACCCCAACTGTGAGGAGAGGGTTGCATACAGAGACTTGGTTTCTCGGAGCTTGATCTGCGTGTCCACTTGCTGTTGCTCGATCGTGTTCACACGCGTCGCTATCTGTTGGGCTTGACTCTCCGGATCGATAAGTTCGTTCCGTTGCCGAAAGGCTTGCAGCTCCCCTTGGAGTTTGTCTACGCGAAGGCGCAGTTGAGGCAGCTGGCTATCCACAAACTCAATTCCCTTTTTCAGGTTCATTTGCCGTTCTTGAAGCGAGTAGCGCAGATACCCTCTTGCCACCTCGTGTAAGACGGAGCGAACTTTTTTGGGGTCTGTGTCGCGGTAGCGAACTTCTAGAATTTTAGTTTCTGCAAGTCGGGCAATTTTGAGCTTAGTACTCGTAATCAGAGAGTCGTAACTGACGTCGGGATAGTGCTTTTGGATCTCCTGAAGAATTGGGCTCATCAAATTTGGGCTACGCAGCACCTGAATTTGTGTGTCGTAATCCAGAACGGAATAGGGAACATCGGTCACACCGGGGACTTGCGCCAGCTTGTTGAGCTTTCCACCCTCTGCTGTAACGGGCTCCACCAGTAGTTGGAAGTTACTTTCGTACTTTGGCTCCTGACGAAAACTCCAAAAACCAATTCCTGAACTGACAGCGATCGCTACCCCAGCGATCACTAGGGCGCGACGCCTGAACACTGTCAAGAGCTGGCGTAGATTCAGCTCGTCATCCTCTTTAGTCTCCGGAGGTTTAGTCGGGTAGATGAGCGGCATTGACGGCACGCGCTTGCCATTGCCGTTTGGTAGTAATGGATCTTGAATATTGCCCATCTCCATACTTGCCCCTGCCCTTATTTGTAAATTGAGCGCGATTGCCAAAAATCTGCTCGTTTATCTAAGTTCTATATCCAGTATGCCTAGGATACTACACTCATACTAGGCAGGTTGGGAATTAATGTTCCCAAACCTGCTTCCAAGGCTCCAGCCCACGAGCATTGCTAGCTAGCCGCCTTCGGCAATTGCCGATGATTAAGACTCCATAGACGTTCACAAAGGCATCGCAGCAACGAACGGTTGAACCCAACAGACCCACAAAGAAATTGCTACTGACCAAACACTCTAAACAGGTTTAAAAACCAAAAAGGTTGATCAACCCCAGAAAGTTGGTAACGGGTGACAAGATCGTGCTTAGGGTATCCCCAACGCTAGCGGCAGTAGAGCGCCGGACAATCACAACATCATTGTTGCGCAAGGTAGGATTACCTGCCTCATTAATGCCCTGAGCCAAATCCACTTCAACTTCCCGTTTGGAAACGGAGCCATTGGGGTTAAGGCGAATCAGATCAACCTTACTCTTCTTCGCACGAGTGTTAAATCCACCCGCCGCCAGTATGGCTTGATTCAAAGGCGTGTTGGGAGGTACGGGAATAGCACCTGCTCGGGTCACTTCCCCAACCACATTCACGACAATGGTGTTAGGAGAAATACTCGCTCCAGCTAATGCGGTTGCCTCAGCGGGGTCAATCGCCGTGGCGGTGGGAATCGTAATTGTGTCTCCATTTTGCAAGATCACGTCTTGAGAGATGTCGCCATCACGCAGAATATTCCATAAATTGACGTTAATCACTTTGGATTGGCCTGAGCGAGTCGGACGCCGGATGGTAACCGAGCGCACATCAGCCTGGGAGGTAATACCCCCAGCAACTTGAATCGCCTTGGTGATGGTCGGTGGACCACCAGCTGTCCCTCCTCCAGCCGCCGCTACCCCCGTTGTGGTACCTGTGATTGCGCCCGTTGCACCACCTGTCCCGGCTCCTCCACCCGTGATTTCATAAGGGCCAGGGCGGGCGATTTCTCCGACTATCGCGATATTGATCGGCTGAGCCTGTTTAGAGGCAAAGCTAGCATCTGCCAGAACCCGAGTCTCGCTAGGATTGATATCCGCAACAGTGGGGATAAACAAGGCGTCTCCATCTCTTAACGCCACGTCTTGAGAGATGTCGCCTTGGTTCAATAAGGCCCAGAGGTTAATCGTGTATGTCGTTGGCACATTGCGACGCCGGAGTTTAACCTCACCGACAGCCGCCGCTTGAGTAATACCACCCGCCAGAGTAATAACCTGGGTAACGGTGGGGAACTGCGTGGCGGCACCAGCGCCACCACCCCCCGCATTGGCGGTGTAAGTTCCTGGGCGATTGACTTCTCCAGCTACCGCAATTATCACAGGACGGGGTGTGACAAGTCCCACTGTAACTAGAGGGCGTCTCACATAGCGAGCATAGAGTTGAGAAATAGTTTCACTCGCTTGTTGAAGTGTTCTCCCCCGAACCGATACAGCACCAATGACGGGTAGATTGAGAGTGCCATCCACTAAAACAGGGAACTCACCACTGTATTCGGGAACATCAAAAACATCGACTTTGACGCGATCGCCAGATCCTAGGGTGTAGGGTGTTTCCGGAGGTAAGTTACTAAATCCAGAGGGCCGACTCCCAGGAGGAGCAGGGGGTGCCTCAGGTGATGAGGGAGGCGTCGAAAACGAGGGAAGTTGGGAGTCTCTATCCCCCGGTGCCGTAGGTACTGGCACGCTACTCGGATCAGGGATTTGGGGAATTTGCGAGTCCCTAGGAGCCGGTAAGGTGGGAAGTTGGGCGTGGCTAGGAGCCGGTACAGCCGTAGCAAACAAAGTGATCAAGGTTAAACTTGCGATCGCACTTTGCGTAGTGCCTCTGGCTCTTGGTTGCTTCAGGCGTCTCCTTATACCGCCACCTGTCATACCGATTGGACAAAACATCTCAAGGGGTCTTTTTGGGCTCACTTTCAAACAGTCTCGATTACACAAATTGTTGACTCTCTCTACATCAAGTCACTCTAATTTTGGAGAAAGTTCCGGAACATATAGTCATGACTTAAAATTGACTAACCTCGTGTACCTTTGAGGTATTAACTCAACTGCACGCATAGTAGGAAATGGTGATGAGGAAAGCCAGATGCACGGGTCGTTTCTATCAATTCAGCAAAAATCTACGCCTCTGGGCGCATATCTTAATCAGTTCTATCTTAAGCAGTACTATGCTATCCGCTGCGGCGGGTGTTGCCAATCCCACACCCCCATCTCCGGCTCAAAAAACCGCTAATGCTTCTTATGGCGGGTCTTTGGGACAATCTCTGCTAAAAAATATGCTGGGAGCCGATTCTCTTCGTCCCCAAACTCCTGGGACAGGTGTTACTACACCTAATGGCACCCAGCCGCCAAACCCTAGTATGGGGCAACAACCTTCAAGGGCTACCGCCGTGCAGCTGGCTCAAGCCAGAACCTTTCCTGATGTTCAAGGCCACTGGGCACAGACTTTTATTGAAACTCTGGCACAACGAGGTGTCATTTTGGGTTTTCCCGATGGGACGTTCCGGCCTGATGAGCCAGTAACACGCGCTCAGTTTGCGGCGATGATTCGTAAGGCTTTTCCCAGGGCAGCCAAACGAGCAGGAACTCAGTTTGTCGATGTCCCTGCCAATTACTGGGGGATAGAAGCCATTCAGACGGCTTATCGCACGGGATTTCTGGAAGGATACCCCAACAGTATCTTCCTTCCTGAACAAAATATTCCTCGTGTTCAGGTGTTGGTCTCTTTAGTTACCGGGCTTGAACTGTCTCCACCGGATCAAGTCGCAACCGTTTTAAGCAGCAGCTTTCAAGACGCTGCACAAATTCCTGAGTTTGCCCGTCCTAAGGTGGCGGCAGCAACGCTTAATCAACTCGTTGTCAATTATCCGAATGTTGCGCTCTTAAATCCCAATCAGAATGCAAGCCGTGCGGATGTGGCAGCCTTTATTTACCAGGCTTTAGTGAAAGAAGGCACTCTGCCCCCAATCAATCCCGGCGATATGGCGTCCCGCTACATCTTTGGCTACCAACCCCCAATCGCCCAGCAGCCTACTTCACCACCACCGACTGATCTGGCGGCTTTGAGACAACAGTATCGCCTCCCGGAAGCGCCTGTGTCGGAAATCACTCGGCGACTGTTTGGTGGCGGAACGAGTATTAGTACACCGACAGGGTTTGGTGCTCAGTGGCGTGACGCCTTTGTGGGCTTCGGCTATCAAGAACGAACCCGATTTTCGGATATTGATGATGGTGCTGTTACAGCGGGTTTTGGTTTGGGTGATGCGAGAAAGCTAGTGGCGGCAGAGGTTGCGGTCACCTCTTATTCCACCATCAGACAAGGTTTTGGAGAAAATGGTGGCGTTAGCTTTAAGGTTCACCGAACGTTTACCAATGACACGGGCGGTGACTTAGCCGTTGCTGTTGGCGTCGAGAATGCGATTGACTGGGGCAATACCGATGCGGGTAAGAGTGTTTATGGTGTTGTGACTAAAGTTCTCCCTCTCACTAAAGACCCAACCGATCCCTTAAGCTCTCTCACCGTCTCACTGGGGCTGGGTGGAGGTCGTTTCCGTTCAGAAGAGAAGATTAACAATAGAGAAGGTGGAACCAATGTGTTTGGTAGTGTTGCCCTAAAAGTGGCTGAACCGGTTAACTTGATTGCCGAATGGACAGGCCAAGATTTGAATTTGGGCGCTTCAATTTATCCAATCCCTGGTGTGCCACTCGTGATTACCCCAGCAGCCGCTGACGTAACCGGTAATGCTGGAGATGGTACCCGGTTCATCCTGGGTGTCGGTTACGGGATCAGGTTCTAAGTCATCCTTATCAAGGTAAAGTTATGAACATTAAACAGCTTGCTTTACATTTAGGCTTGGGTTTTGCCCTAGCGGTTTCTGGTGTGGTTTCTCAAACGCCACAAGCACAAGCGCAGTCGGGCAACCAGTCAGATATTACGGGCGTTATCATCACAACCAGTGATGTTGCGGGTGGTTTTAACTTCGGTGGTGGCGATCGCCGCAAACTCATCGCCTTCGCCAGCCCAGGGATTCAAACCGCTGTCAACAGTGCTGCTATTTCCATCAATCAGCAGTTACAGCAGCAAAGCTTGTCGATAGTCGCGACGGATGCTTCCCAGACGGGGATTTCCGTAACAGTGCAACAAACCTTGCTCGTTATCCTGACGAATACGACTAATGTGGATGCCAGTGTGCGGCAGTATGTAACCGGCCTGGTGAACGCTGGGGCAGATACGGAGCTCTCGCAGAACCTAGTACTTAGCTTGGTGGGATTGACGGCTAATGGTAAGGTCGAGGCGGCTCAGTGTCAAAGAGTGATTCGCTCCTACAACGTGTTTATTGAGAACAGCTCGATGCAGGTGTTCACCAATAATCCCGACGAACTACGGGCGATTCGTTCCATATTGGCCCAATTGCTGAATGCTGCTTATGCCAGCCGATAGCGATTCGTTGCATCGTCACAGTTGACTAGCTCTTCCTAGTTGTCGGTGAGCCAAGACGTGAGTGAATCAGGGAACTCAAGCATCGAAGGCAGGTCAAAGAAGTAGGAGTTATTGGCTTGCCGACTGGAAGCGTCGGTTAGTAAAACGTCGAGTCTGTACTCTTCAAACAGGCTGGACAGATATTCTATGCAACGCGATCGCACGTTAAGGTTACTCTAGCGGGATGCGATCAGCTTCGCTGGTGCCGAAGGCAATCGGGCACCAGCCGCTCCGCAGGAACTAGCACACTGCTCTTTTTCTTTTGCCTCAATTGCGCCGACTGCGTGAGCTCCGAGTAATTTTCTCTCTCTATCATCTATTGAGCATATCTTCGCATTTCTGTCAATATATAAAGTTTAATTTATCCTGATAATTATCACAGTTTCTGTAGAAGTGGACAGCATCTTTTATTAGGAGACTGTTTGTGTCAACAGAGCCTGTGACTCAATGTTGTCATCGAAATTTACTTTCGGATCATCGCTCTCATACGGATGAAGCCAAGCCAGAGCTGACGGATTTGCCGAACGCATCCGAACGTAGATGGGCTTCCTCCCTACGGCATGTTTCAAGTGTTGCGATGTATACCTTAGCCGCTTTTGCAGCTCAGGATTTCGCTCATCAAGCCTTAGCGACACCCGTACTAGACCCTGCCCAACAACCTCAACTGAAAGAGGCGGGCGAGCTGGCTGTTTCCGCTACAACTGAAGAAGCCGCGACAACACAAGCAAGACTCGCTCATAGCAAGAGCGCAGTTGCTTCGCCTGAATCCCTGAACATACAAGAATTCGCACCCGACGTTGTTCGAGCTTCAGACTCTCCCATCACTCCCTCTGACTCCGGTGAACAAGAAGCTGTTGTACCAACCCTGAAGAGTTCTACTCCTCCATCAATCCGCGCTAGCATTGCGCCTCCAGAAACTGAGGTGATGTTGGCGCGGACATCGGTTCAAAATGATTGGTCAACCAGGGGAGTGGGGACTGAGTCCAGTCAAAAGGATGAAAAGGTGCAGTTCTTGGAGCAGAGGGAGAGTTTGTCCTCTACTTCCCCATCCCCAATTCTCAATCCTCAACTAGGTTCAGCGATGAGTCTTGCGGCTGTACCGAGCAACAGTGCGCGAGATTTACAGGAAGTTCCGACATCGGATTCGGATCGGCCTGCGATTGGCCTCGCTACCGCCACTCCTACTCTCCAAGAGGCTGCAAAACCTCAACAGACTGGAGAAGTGATGGCACAAACCGTACCCAAATCATGCTGTCTCGCCTACACTCCAGCCTCGCCGCAAACTGGCAATTCTCAACAGATGGGGCAAGTGGTGGCACAGGCTACAACAACCGGATGCTGTGCTTCAGTTGAAACTCAGCGGCAGGCTAAAGACCTGCAAAATGAGCTGCGGGATTTGGAGAACGTTAAGGTTGAGGAAGGATTTCTGGCTTCACCAGCCCTGAGTATTTATATTCCCACTGGGTTTGGTGCGGATAACAATACCGGTTTTATCGGTGCGACGTTTCAGGAACGAACTCGATACAGTAACGTCAGCGATGGCGGTGCGGTAATTGGTGTTGGGTTGGGCGATGCACAAAAAGCGGTCGGTGTTGAGCTATCTTATACAGCCGCTAGCTTTGGCGGTAGTCGGGACTTTGGTGGTGGCGGTTTTAACGCCAAAGTGCACCGCCAACTCGGTGATGGCTTAGCCGTTGCCGCTGGCTGGAATGGCTTTGCTAATCTGGGCGGTCGTAATGACTTTGAAAACTCGATCTATGGTGTGGTGAGCAAAGTCTTCCGGACACGAGACGACATCAACTCGCCCTTTAGCCGAGTTGCGGTTACGGCGGGTGTCGGTAACGGACAATTCCGCACAGAGGATGCTGTAGCGAAAGATGAGGGTGGAATCGGTGTTTTTGGTAATGTTGCGGTTCGTGTTGCTCGACCTGTCAGTTTAATCGCGGAGTGGAGTGGACAAGACTTGGGATTTGGGCTTTCACTCGCGCCTTTTAAAAACATCCCCTTGGTGATCACACCTGCGGTGCGGGACGTTGTGGGTGCTGGAGATGGGCCTCGATTTGTCTTAGGCACTGGCTTGGCATTCAAGTTTTAAGTCACTCAAATAAGGAGTAAGAAACATGCTTAGAACAAAAATGATCGGTTGGGTTCTGTTGACTGCAATGCTGGGCAGTGGATTGTTCGCCATTCCTGCTAGCGCTGGCAACCCAGCGGCTGGTAACCAATCGGATATCACAGGAACCAACATCTGGAACAGCGTAGCACCCATCTTTAAAATGAATGGCAAACTCTCTCCGGAGATTCTTAGTACTGCCCGACGCCTTGCCCAAGAACTAGACGAAGCCTCTGCCCGCTGTGGTAACGCTTCTGCACCAATGGGACCACGCCGATTCGCTAGACGCCCAGGTCAAGTTGCTACCTGCCCAGATTGCCAACGGCTGAATCAATTGGTGGAGGAAACTAGAACCTTTTTAGCGGAGGTGAAACGTTCTCAGGCTCAACAGCGAAGCGCGAGTCGTAACCGTATCTGGTAGATTGGTACGTTAGACTTCTTGCAACAATAATTGGACGGGCAATACGCTCCATCCCACACGCTGTGAGCAAAATTATTATGGGGTAGGCATCCTGCCTGCCCCAAACTAAGAGCTAAAATGATTTTTGCAAGAGACGTTCATGAGCGTACCGCTCACACTCCAGAATGAAAGGAGACTTTCAAAACAGGTCTATTGTCCAAACACTTACCCCAACATGCAGCTGAGTTCTTTTAAAGTGTTAGTTAAGAATTTTTTCAAAGGAATATTTTTGTTTCTCGGTTTGAAGATAACTAGGCGTAATTCTGGATTATTATCAGCAAAAAATAAATTTGTTTATCAGTTTGAGCCTACAAAAGGAGATAAATTTAAATGGCTTCAATCTTTGAATATTAATACAGTTATTGATGTAGGCTCACATCAGGGAGAATTTGCTTCAGAGCTTTATAAAATCCTCCCTTTTGCTAAGTTTTACTGCTTTGAGCCTATACCTATTAATTTTATAGAACTCAAGTCTAACTTAAATTTTCATAATTTTGAATTGTTTAACTTGGCTGTGGGCGATCGCCAAGGTCAGCTGGAAATGTATCGCAACAGTTTTTCACCAAGTTCCTCGATTTTAAAGTGTTCAGAACTCCACCGAGAAACTTTTCCCTTTTCAGCCAGTGAACAAATAGAGTCTATTGAAATTAATACTCTTGACGAAATTTTTAAATTCATAGATTTAACAGATAAGATTTTATTAAAAATAGATGTCCAAGGTTATGAAGATAAAGTTATTTTGGGCGCTAAAAATATTTTGGATCGTATAAAGGTAGTTATTGTAGAAACTTCATTCTGTGAGTTATACGAAGGCCAATCTATGATTACCGATATCTATGAACTATTATCTAAACAGGGTTTTATCTACTCAGGTAGCTTGGAAGAGCTGAAAAGTCCGAGGGACGGTATCCCTCTTCAACAAGATAGCCTATTTATAAAAAAGTGAGCTTATTCTTGCCTCCATTATGTCTATAAAGGATGTATTTAAGGTAGACGCATAGCGGCTTGTTGTAATACCCTACTCCCGGCACAGAGAACATACACAAGAGGAAAGATATAGCAATTCTCATGCTTGTGATGTACAGTCAATTTTTCTCTCTTCTTTGTGTGACATGAAATAGCACAATTAGGATGTACATCATGAGTCCGAGAAACGCTATAAGTCGATTTACTATCTCCATAAAAGCTTGCAGACGAGTCCTAGGTTCCGGTTAAATTTAAAAAAAGATTGAGTCCCATCAGACGACGAACTAGCATTGGTAATCGGGGTCTTTTGACTACTCCAAAATACTCTCTTAGCCATTGAGATGCGATGGATAGCACTTGCTGCTCTACGTTCACTGATTTTTTTTTTCGTGCCATAAGATAGATTTGTGAGTAAGCGGTCATCAAATATTCACATTGCGCTGGTGTGTAAGAGATGTTTTTCTCTTGCAGGTATTGGCGATTGAGTTCAATGGCTGCGTTGACTCCTTCAAACAACTTTTCAGGGTTAGATACTTGGTTACGGCACTGGGGAGTGTGCAATCGATACACAGCTCCTTGGCTGTGTCCATAGGCAACTTGACATTGGTTGACTAATTTAAACCAAAACGCAACATCTTCTGCTAAATACTGATCAAGTTGTTCTGGCCAATAGCAATCAGCCGACAAGACAGAGCGTTTGACGATAGCAGCATGAGGAGCCCAGGGGGTAAATGCGATCGCAAAATCCCGTAGTGCCTGAATGGGTTGTCCCACACCCGTTGGTTGTCTGAGTGTTTTCATTGTTGGATTTTCATCCGTAAATTCCTGCCAAGAGCAAGCAATAATCTCAGCTTCTGGACTTTTATCTGCGGCTATTAACTGTTGTTCTAAGTGATTGGGTTCTAGCAAATCATCAGCATCTAGAAACTGAATCCATTCTCCTTGAGCGAAGTTGAGTCCATAATTTCGAGCGGCTCCTGGCCCCTGTTTAGGCGACTCCAAAAAACGAAGACGTGAATCCTGAAATTCCTGAGCTTTTAAGAAACTGCCGTCAGTTGAGCCATTCTCTACAATCAGCATTTCCCAGTCAGAATACGTTTGGGATAGGACTGACTGAATTGTGTCGCTAATGTATGCAATTTTATTATGCAGTGGAGTAATGATTGAGACGGTTGGCATTGAGGGATTCCA
>NZ_DATNPA010000788.1:0-14656 GCF_036703385.1 Allocoleopsis sp.
GGATCTATGGACGCCGCGCTGGTTCTACCTCCCCTGCGTGGAACTATGGCGTTGATTTCGTTGGGCGACAGCGCCTAGTTCCAGAAGCCACCCCAGAATTTGCGGCCTCAGATGCCTATGTGAATGAACTGGTGGCTCCCACAGAGGAACCCGTTCTCCGTCCCGATTTAACCCGAGAAGACGTTCAAGATGGCCTACAGCGAACGGTTCAATCCACTGTTCGCCTCCTCCAACGTGGCTTGTGTGCTACCCATTTATTTGTCCTGGGTGAAGACAATCAAGAGTCAACCCTTGTGCCTCAAAGCGCCAGCGCTAAAAATTTCGCATCGTTTCAAGGGTTCCGAGTGGCGGTTGTGTGGGGTCTGCTGGGATTATTGCTAACCGTACAAGCAGATTGGCTGATGGCTCAAAGACTGCGAATGCCAACGAAGCCTCCTGTGGCTTCAGCCACTAGGGAGCCATCCACTGCCGTCTCTCTCCCCCAAATATCATTGCAAAAAAGCGAAAAGCAGAGGACAAAGGGCTTCAATGCTTCAGGGTTTACCAGAGATGGAAAGACGAGCGTCATCATTCATGAAGCAGATAACTCCTTGACGCAGGAGAAAACCAAGGCAGCCCAAGCTGCCAATTTAGCAGCAGCGCGTAGCGCCTCAGCGAATCCCTCCTTCAACAACCGACTGTTAGATGACAAGCTGGCTCTTTACCAACAGCGACTGCTCCAAAGCGGGCCTCCGGATATCCTGATTATCGGCAGTTCTAGAGCGTTACGAGGAGTTGATCCGATCGCTCTTCAAGATGCCTTAGCCGCTCAGGGTCATCCGAATCTAGAGGTATTTAACTTTGCGATCAACGGAGCCACTGCTCAGATCGTAGACTTAATCATCCGCCGCCTCTTAACGCCAGAGCAACTTCCCCAATTGATTATTTGGGCAGATGGTGCACGGGCGTTTAATAGTGGTCGGGAGGATGCTACCTATAGAGCGATCGCCACCTCTGAAGGCTACCAGCATCTCCAAGCAGGAACCTTTCCCACGGTCACTGGAGGCGATCGTGATAGCGTAGCGCGGCGTCAGAGCGCTGCTCGTCGCGCTGGAAACACAGCACAACCCAACAATCCTGAAGAACAAAACTCAGCTCAACCCTTAGCTGCTTTTGGTTTGAGTTATCAATCCATCAGTGAGTGGTTAAATCAGTCTCTCGGTCATATCTCCTCCACTTATCCCCAGCGAGATAAACTGAAATCCCTATTATGTGAACAAATTGTCGGTCTTCTCAAACACACGAAGGTTTCCCCAACTGAAACCGACCAAAAGCTCCAAAAATTATCACCTTTGGAGGAGTCAATTGACTTTGATGGATTCCTCCCTCTATCCGTTCGCTTTAATCCAGCTACTTATTACAAGAACCATCCCAGAGTGGCCGGGGATTATGACGGTGATTATCAATCCTTTCAACTTTATGGAGAACAAGATACAGCTCTAGCCTCGCTTCTACAATTTGCACGAGCTAATAATATTGGGATTGTTTTTGTTAACCTTCCCCTCACCAGAGATTACTTAGATCCAGCCCGTACTGAATACGAAGCGAAGTTTCAGCAGTATATGTACTCTTGGGCTAGGGAAAAGGGACTGATATTCCGAGACTTAAGTCGGTTAAAGTTGCTCACCAAACCAGATTTCTTTTCCGACCCTAGTCACCTGAATCGCTATGGTGCTTACAAAGTATCCAACTATCTGGCTCAAGACCCCATGATTCCCTGGCCTACTAAGGAATCTAGGAAATAGGGACTGGGTTGAAGGTGAAGGTTAGAAGGTTAGAAGGTTGAAGGCTAGAAGGTTAGAATTTTTAACTTTCAACTTGCCAACTTTCAACTTGCCAACTTTTAACTTGTCAACTTGTCAACTTGCCAACTTTCAACTCTTTTTCCCAATTCCAACAAAAATGACATTTATCTCGATTCTGTACGGCCTTTTCCTGCTGGGGTTCCTGGGAATTTACTGGTTTTTAGGAAGAACGTCAGCCGCTGAACTTAAGAGTGTCGCTACCGCTAGCTTCTCTAAAGCAGTGGTCTTAGAACGCTCAAAAAAGCTATCTCGGCAACTCTGGGCGTTACTCATCGTTAGTCTAATTTTTTATGCCTCCCTGCAAATCCAATACATCCCTTTACTTCTAGTAATTACCTACATCAACTTTTCTCTGGGAAAGGCTCTTGGCACCAATACGACACCAGGGTCACATGCCACGAATCAGCGTCTTTCTAATGCCGCTTGGCAACGGGCGCAAAAGGCTTGGAATCACCGACGATTCAAGCTTCTGTGGCTGGGTATTTTCTTAAATGTGCTCGGTTTACTCAGTTTCAAGTACCTTCCTTTCTTTTTGACCAACTTGGCAACACTTCTAGGCTTATCGGTTGTTCAAGAGAGTGCTAGCTGGCTGGACACTCACTTAATAGCTCCCCTAGGTCTTTCGTTCTTTACCTTTGAGTGCATTGCCTATCTAATTGATGTGTATCGGGGCGCACCAGCAACCGATAAGCTTCTACAGTTTTCCGCCTATAAATTGTTTTTTCCCAAGCTGATTTCTGGTCCGATCACTCGCTATCATCAGTTTGCTGCGGGGCTGAAGACCTTAAATTTTCCGAGTGCTTCTGTGTTAACAGAAGGATTGTGGCTGATTGCCTGTGGCGCTTTTAAAAAGGCACTTTTGGCAGACCAATTGGGTATTCTTGTCAATTTGTGCTTTGGCAACTTGCAGCGAGCAGGGAGTGGTGATTTATGGCTGGCTGTCGTTGCCTATGGTCTACAACTGTATCTTGACTTCAGTGGCTATGTAGATATTGCCCGTGGTAGTGCGATTCTGATGGGCTTTAATCTTCCAGAAAACTTTGATTTTCCCTACTTCAGCACCAGTATTGCCGATTTCTGGCGGCGCTGGCACATTACATTGGGGGATTGGATACGCAATTATCTTTATTTTCCTTTGGGGGGGTCGCGTAAAGGTCTGGCTCGAACCTGCTTCAATCTGCTGATTGTGATGCTGATTACGGGTATCTGGCATGGAGCCGCTTGGGGTTTTATTGTCTGGGGTGGATTGCATGGTCTTGCCTTGGTGGCTCACCGCTGGACTCAAGCGATCGCTGATAGTTCTGAGGGGGCAAAACGTTGGTGGGAAAGTGGCTTAGGTGTAGTAGTGGCCTGGTTATTGACCCAGTCAATGGTATTCACGTCCTGGATTTTTTTCCGCTTACCCAATCTCAAAGATGCAGGCTTAGTCTTACAGAACCTTTGGGGTCACTCAGCTGATATCCAATTTGCCCAAAAGGTTTACATTGAGGCGCTGGGTTTAGAGCGCTTTCAGATTGCTTTACTTTTAGCAACATTATTTGCGTCAATGGGTCTGGTTTTTGTTATCCAACGAGGGTTGAAGTTACAACTCAACTGGCCTTTGAAACTAGTCTTAGTGCCCCTATGTCTGTTTACCGTTTGGGTGTTGGCTCCTAACACTGGCCTACAGCCTTATATTTACTTCGACTTTTAGCGCTTTAGAGGCGATTTTGGGCGCTATTGGGTTTACAATTACCCTTCGGGCTGCTCGCCCTCAGCTGGCATTAGTACTGATGCTTATTCTGGGCTGTCTCTACAGGTAGTGTGTAGGAGACGTGTGCTACCGCTACTCCTAGTGTTTAGTCCGCTAATGACCGTTAGATCCATCAGTTTCCTAACGAAATAGACACCTATTTTAAAATAACTTAATATAGTATTTTAAATATATATGAACAAATATAAAAAACAGTAGAAATTCTCCATTCATCTCAATAAGATGTATCGACATATAAGGCAAAAATTGTTTGCCTTACTTAATAAAAAACTTCACTAGTAATCATTCAAACCATGACAACCACCTTACAGCGTCGCGAGAGCGGCAATCTGTGGGATCGCTTTTGCGATTGGGTCACCAACACCAACAACCGTATCTATGTGGGTTGGTTCGGTGTCCTGATGATTCCTACCCTGTTAACGGCGACCACCTGCTTCATCATTGCCTTCATCGCTGCTCCCCCTGTGGACATCGATGGTATCCGTGAGCCTGTTGCGGGTTCTCTGCTGTTTGGCAACAACATCATCTCTGGCGCTGTTGTTCCTTCTTCTAATGCCATTGGCTTGCACTTTTACCCCATTTGGGAAGCAGCTTCTCTGGATGAGTGGCTCTACAACGGTGGTCCTTACCAGCTGGTTGTATTCCACTTCCTGATCGGCATCTTCTGCTGGATGGGTCGTCAGTGGGAACTGAGCTACCGCTTAGGTATGCGTCCTTGGATCTGCGTAGCTTACAGCGCTCCTGTAGCTGCTGCTACGTCCGTCTTACTGATCTACCCAATTGGTCAAGGTAGCTTCTCCGATGGTATGCCTCTGGGTATCAGCGGAACCTTCAACTTCATGTTTGTGTTCCAAGCTGAACACAACATCCTGATGCACCCCTTCCATATGCTCGGTGTGGCTGGCGTGTTCGGCGGTTCTCTGTTCAGCGCGATGCACGGTAGCTTGGTGACCTCCAGCTTAGTGCGCGAGACTACCGAGAATGAGTCTCAGAACTATGGCTACAAGTTTGGTCAAGAAGAAGAGACCTACAACATCGTTGCAGCTCACGGCTACTTCGGTCGTCTCATCTTCCAATATGCCAGCTTTAACAACAGCCGCTCTCTGCACTTCTTCTTAGGTGCTTGGCCAGTCGTTTGCATCTGGTTCACCGCCTTGGGCATCAGCACAATGGCCTTCAACCTGAACGGGTTCAACTTCAACCAATCCATTCTGGATTCCCAAGGACGTGTCGTTAACACATGGGCGGATGTACTCAACCGCGCTAACTTGGGCTTTGAAGTAATGCACGAGCGTAATGCTCACAACTTCCCTCTGGACTTAGCTTCTGGTGAGACTACTCCCGTTGCTCTCCAAGCTCCAGTTATTAATGGCTAAGAACTAGATTCTAGCTAAATCAAAAGCGCTCTCTTTTCAGGGGGCGCTTTTTTGTTGTTGTGCAAAAGAAGCCATATCACTTTCTATATGCATCTGTTCGGTGTTTGCAGCGAAACAGTACGACGATAAATTCTTTGTTATCGATATACCTAATAGATGGTACCGCGTCCTGCTGCGCGATCGCACCGCTTGTTTCACATTTTATGCATTTTGTCAATATATAGAAGCTATAGCCAGCTAGCATCAGAGAACAGGCCCTAACCCCCCAATCTCCCCAACTTCTTTAACTAGCAGTTGTAGGATGAAAGAAATTTCAGTGCTTTGACAAGTCCCATGACGCTAATGCAGGTTTGGGGTGCTTTACTCATTTTCATAGTCTGCCCTCTGCTGGGTGGTCTTCCCCTGATTGCCTGGATTACTTATGCATTGACGGGGCGTCAACTCGCACGCATTGGTACAGGCAATGTCTCCGTTTCAGCCGCTTTCTACCACGAGGGACGCTGGGTAGGTATCCTAGCCGTGTTATCCGAGGCGGCAAAGGGCATTGCTGCCGTTTTACTGGCGCGTTATTTCTTTTGGAATCAGCCTACGCAAGCGGCGTGGGAGCTGATTGCTCTGATTATGCTGGTCATGGGTCGTTACTGGATGGGCAAAGGCGCAGGGACGACTAATGTAGTTTGGGGCGTTGTGGCTCATGACTGGAGAGCGGCACTACTCGTCTTTGTGATTGGGGGAATTAGCTTTACGATTTTTCGTAATCGCACCACTGGACGCATTGGCGTCTTAATCTTATTTCCCTTCATCTTGGCTTTGTTAGAGCCTCAGGATCTGGCGCGAGTCGTTGCAGCAATGGCGTTAAGTGGATTAGTCGTTTGGATTTATCAAAAAATTCCTGATGATTTAGACTTACCCCCAGGGGAAAGCAAGGCAGAATCTGAACCTATGTTTCGTTTTTTTCAAGGCAATCGCGCCATCATTTCCCTCGACCAAGAACTAGAAGACCAAAAAGTCGGGCAAAAAGCTGCAACCCTATCCCAGCTAAAACGTTGGGGTTACTCAGTCCCTCCGGGTTGGGTACTCCCCCCCGGTGATGACCCAGAACCTCTGATTAAATACCTTCCCGTTTCCGACTCCGAACCCTTGGTCGTGCGTTCTTCAGCCATTGGAGAAGACTCAGAACTTTCCTCCGCCGCAGGACAATATCAAAGCATTTTGAACGTTAGCAGTAGACCCGCCTTACAAGAGGCCATCACTCAAGTCTTGGCGTCCTACCATGACCCAATGGCTATCCAGTATCGGCGCGATTTCGCTAAAATCAATGGCTCCAAGTTACGGGAACTGCCAGACCAATCAATGGCAGTACTCATTCAACAACAAATCCAGGGAGCTTTTTCCGGCGTTGCCTTCAGTCGCGACCCCATCTCCCAACAAGGTGATGCCGTAATTATTGAGGGGTTGCCAGGAAATGCCACACGCACTGTCTCCGGTCGAGTCACCCCAGAGCAGTATCGAGTCTATCTCTCACAAGACGCATCCTGTGAAACAGCCAAACCTTCGGCTCAAATTGAAGGCAGTGGTGATCTACCCCTGAGCTTAATTGAGCAAGTGGCGATTGTCGCGCGGGAGTTGGAGGCTCGTTATCACGGCATACCCCAAGATATTGAGTGGAGTTATGACGGTCAGGAATTGTGGATACTACAATCGCGACCGATTACCACCCTGCAACCGATCTGGACACGCAAAATTGCCGCAGAGGTGATTCCAGGACTCATTCGACCCCTGACCTGGTCAATCAATCGACCCCTGACTTGTGGCGTTTGGGGAGAAATTTTTACGGTGGTTTTAGGCGATCGAGCACAGGGACTTGATTTCAATGAAACGGCAACGCTGCATTACTCCCGCGCCTACTTCAATGCCACCTTATTAGGGCAGATTTTTCGGCGCATGGGGTTGCCGCCGGAAAGTCTGGAATTTTTGACGAGAGGGGCGAAATTCTCCAAGCCACCTTTACGTTCCACTCTGGGGAACCTGCCAGGATTACTGCGCTTGCTGAGTCGGGAATGGAGTTTAGATAAGGATTTTGAATCCGATGATCAACAGTTTTTTACTCCTACCTTGGAGCAATTACAACTTCAGCCAGCCTCTGAGTTATCTCCATCGGAACTCCTAGAACGAGTAGACCTGATTTTGCAGAGGTTGAAACGGGTGACTTACTACAGTATTCTCGTGCCCCTGAGTGCCTCCTTCAGACAGGCAGTTCTGCGGGTTAAGGATGAAGAACTAGATAATAGCCAGACACCAGAGGTGGCAAGTTTGCGATCGCTGGCTCGATTGGCAGAAGATGCCCGTCCCTTGTTGCGGCGATCGACTAATGTAGAGGATAGCGCGGCCTCCCTGTTTGCGGCCTTAGCGGAAATCCCTGATGGTCGTAGCCTTTTGGAACAGTTTGATCAGTTTCTGGAAGACTACGGCTACCTCAGCGAAGTAGGCACTGATATTGCTGTTCCCACCTGGAAAGAAGACCCCCGACCGGTTCGGCAGCTGTTTGCTCAGTTACTCTCAAATCCTCTGCCGTGTTCTCAACCGATTCAATCGCAGCGTTGGCAAGCTCAGCTAGTTCAGGCTCGTTTAAATCTCAAAGGCCGAGTCACAGAAGTCTACTCTAAACTGTTGGCTGATCTGCGCTGGTGCTTTGTAGCGCTAGAGTCAGTCTGGCTGCGATCGGGGTTGCTGGAGAGTCCTGGAGATATTTTCTTTTTGGAATTGCCAGAAATTCGCCAATGGGCTGCCAGTGATGACCCCAAACACACAGAACTTATTCGTGCAGTTTTGCAGATGAAGCGATCGCAACTCGAACAGCATCAGCAACTGACCACCGTCCCCTCCCTGTTCTACGGCAATTCACCCCCTGCTCCCCTTGCCACAAATTCCTCCCCTTCTCAACAACGACTGCAAGGTATTGGTGCCAGTTCAGGGCAAGTCGAGGGGTGGGTGAAGGTGCTGCATAATTTACAAGCCGCTTCCGATATTGACCAACAAACCATTCTTGTTGTACCTTACACAGATTCGGGTTGGGCACCTCTGTTGGCGCGAGCAGGGGGTCTGATCGCCGAAGTGGGGGGGCGACTTTCCCACGGTGCGATCGTGGCGCGTGAGTATGGCATTCCAGCGGTGATGGATATTCACAACGCCACTCAAGTGTTACGCGATGGTCAGCGGGTGCGAATTGATGGTCAACAGGGCATTGTCGAAATTCTCTAAAGACTGAAGGTTCCTGGTCACTAGTGCAGCGCACCAGAAATAAATAACCAGCTTACCAATCTGCCCTAAGCCGAATGTCACTGACTTAAGAACTCTCATAGCTCACCAACCAACCCTTGTGCAGGGGGTCTCTAGGTAGGCACTCCGTCCCCCAGTGGGGGGTTTCCCCCAAACCCCCCAATCTGGGTTTTCTAAGAAACGCTCACTTTTCCCTTAAGTTAGTGACATTCGCCCTAAGCCCATAAACACTAAACTATTTAGCCTGTTGGTCACTGTTCACTGCTCACTGCTCACTGTTTGACACTTCATCCTTTTTTTTTGGTAGAGATACTTTAAAATTTAGGGTAATTGCTTAAAACCTTTGTCATAAGGGGGTTTTAGGTATTGCCGAGGAAGGAGCAGGTAAAATTAGCTGGACTAATTTTGTAATTAGACCGCCAAGGCGATCGCTCCTGTTGTCGGCAGATAGAGTGCTAGGTTAACGCTACAGTAAACGAATCAAGCTGACAGGCTTGCCGTCAATGGCAAATGAGGAACATCTCGCTGTGCTCCGGCAAGGGGTTGAAGCTTGGAATGAATGGAAAGCCAACAACCCCGAAATCAGACCCAATCTCAGTTTTGCCAATGGCAAAAGGATTACCATTCGAGGCGCAAAACTCAGTGGTGTAGACCTGAGTCGAACCAACCTGAGCAGGGCAGATCTGAGCAAGGCCGATCTAATCGGGGCAAAACTCAATGAGGCAAACCTCAGTGAGGCTTATTTAAGTGAGGCCGATTTAATTGGTGCCGACCTCACGAGTGCTGACCTCAGTAGTGCTGACTTAATTGGGGCAAACCTGATTGGAGCGAATCTCAACAAGGCATACCTGAGTGGCGCAGATCTCACCAAAGCCAACCTCAGTGGCGCAGATCTGGTTGGGGCAAAACTAATTGGAGCCAAACTAAGTGGCGCAAACCTCAGTGGAGCTAAACTGATTGGGGCTAACCTTAGTGGAGCCTACCTCCGGGGAGCCTACCTTAAAGGTGCGAACTTGATTGATGCCAACTTGATTGGAGCCAACCTGAGTGGGGCAAACCTACACAAAGCTAAAGCGCTGCATACCAACTTCTACAAAGCTATATTCACGGGAGCTTGCTTGCAAGATTGGCATACGAACAGTTCGACAAATCTAGAAGAGGTAATTTGTGACTATGTCTATCTACAAGCTGATCAACGAGAACGTCGTCCCATTCAGGGAAATTTTGCGCCGGGAGCATTCACAAAGTTGTTTCAACAGGCATTAGAAACCGTTGAACTAATTTTTTGTAACGGTATTGATTGGCAAGCATTTCTCTCATCTTTCCAAAAAGTTCAAGATAAAACTGAAGTATCGGAGTTTTTTATTCAATCTATTGAAAATAAGACTGATGGAGGTTTAGTTATTCGATTAAGTCTTCCAAATCAAATTGATAAATCACAAATCGAGTATTACCTCAAGCAAGAATATGAGTATCAACTAAAAGCTATAGACAAGATATATCGATATCAAATCCAAGCTACCTATGAGGAGATAGCCACCTATCGTCATCAAAGTTCTGAGATGATAGAAATTGTTAAGGCAATGGCTGGTAGAATGATTAATGTTGAAGCGAGACAACTGATAGATCGGCGAGCGGTATCAGACGCAGCGGCAAAGATTCAGAGGTTACTTCAACAACTAGAGCAGACTTATCCCACCAATACGCCTCTGGAAAAGCAGATAGTGGTCACAGAGGTCATCAAACACATTGAGAGTAATCCCAATCTAAAAATGAGAGTTGTGGAAGCATTGAAAGGTGTAAGTATTGACGCTCTGAAAGAGTTAATCGATCATCCTTTAGTGAATGTCCTACTTGCGGCTTTAGAAGGCTATCAGGAATAAAATGAATAGGTATTACCACGGGCTACCAATCATTGTAAAAGCTGCCCAATAATAAGGATGGGAAAAATCTTGATTCTCCGCGAGTTCAGGAGGGAGAGGGATGGGTTCGTGTAACCCAGGTACATGCAGTTTACCGTTTTCCACACGCGTCTCTCCCCGCAACATGGCAATTTGGGCACGTCGCAAGGCAAGGGCTTTAATGTTTACGTCGGGTTGGCTCAGTTGGTGGTAAAATGCGCTCATCAGCGCCAAGGTGCCACCATCACTGACGTACCACAGACTGGCGAGGGCAGATTTGACTCCGGCTTGTACAGCTAGTCCGGCAAACCCTAACTCAGCGTCAATATCGCCTACTGCTGTCTTACAGGCACTTAAAACTAATAGCTCGACTTGGGGCGGCTCATACCATCCTAGCTGGTGGAGTTGATTGATTTTGAGTTGGGTGTCCCATAGTTGAATGTAAGATTTACTGGCGTCTCCCGGTTTGAAGTCGGCGTGGGTTGCTAGGTGGATGATTTTATACTGCTGACGTTGGGATTTGAGATTATTCAGGGTGAAGCCTTCGTTGAGGAAGGATTTTCCTCGCCATACCTGTTCGGTAATTGCGTTCAATTCAACTGGTACGGCAGGTAAGGGTTTCAGAGGAGGTGAAAATTTTGAAGCTCCCATCGCCAGGACTTGGACATCTTTGACGGGATTGTAGCGGGTATTGGTGAGGCTGACGCTGGGGATAGAGCCGATGCTGTATTTTTCCACAAGAAATTGCTTGCCGTCGTGCAGTGCTGCCATTGGAACGGTACGCAATCCCGCATCCATGCAAAAGATCAGAGTGTCGATGTTGAGTTTTTCCAAGTCGGATTTGAGGGGGGCAATCATCCACTGATAGAGTTGTTGGGCAGGGGCGAGGTAAGCTGTGGGGCGATCGCGATCGGATATAGTTTGGCGGA
Source organism: Allocoleopsis sp. (assembly GCF_036703385.1). Lineage (NCBI taxonomy): Bacteria > Bacillati > Cyanobacteriota > Cyanophyceae > Coleofasciculales > Coleofasciculaceae > Allocoleopsis > Allocoleopsis sp. Next base: position 11,083 of record NZ_DATNPA010000788.1, read on the forward strand.
ACTCGGCTAAGGTTTTCTTGAGGGCAGTGGCATTAGCTTGTGGGACGATTTTGTAAATAGGGATGCCTTCGGGAGGGACTAATATCAGTTCCAAGGAGTCGGGGAGCGATCGCGCATAGATAACGACAGGACTTGTTTGAGTTTGACTATGAATCGTCTTGAGGGTATCTCGAATAGTTTCAACCGTAACGACTTCATTGGTAAGATTTTCTCGAAAGTACTTCTCGTATTCCTTCTCAAAGAGCTTATCAATCTGACCAACACCTAGGGGACTGTTAACATTAAGCGATAAATTTGTTTGGTCATAAAGGTGCCATGTAAAATTGTAAGTTCCGGTTCTAGGGTCTTGCTCAATCAGGGTTTCAGTGTTGAGACGATCTCCAATCCAAAAGGCTAAATCCTTTAAGGGGTTTCCGCTTCGCTCTGGAAGGTGTATCGCCTCGGGCAGGATGGGATTGGAATCTGTTGGGAGTGGGGCTATAGGAGGAATGGATATGATTTGTATGCGATCGCTATCCTGTTTGTGAGTGTAGGGATAGGATTGAGTTGGCGAAATGGTCTGTTCCGTTGCTGTATTCCCTCTGGTAATCGCTCCTTGGGTTCCGTTTGTTTCGGCATTCCCCACAATAAAGGGGGTTACGCCTCCACCCCCATGACGGATAGTGATGGTGCCACCGTCTGCTCCTCCAGAGGTGGAAATACTAGCATTTACGCCATTTCGGTCATTGAAAGAGCCAGTGGATCGGAAGAATTTGTTAGCTGTAATATCAACATTTCCTCCCCTGCCATTACCGAGGTTTTGAGCATCAATTTGGTTAACGGTAATATTGCCACGAGCATCAAGCTTAATATTGCCAGCATCACCCAATGACGAGGAATTGAGAATGCCAGTAGTAATGTCTCTGCTGCTGCTAGAGAGTGCCATCCCGCCTGGTGAGGAAATGTTTCCTGTTTGGATGTTATTAACTGTCTTGATGTTTATCTCTGCTGGATTAATAGTAGTAATATTGCCCGCGACGCTCAAATTATTGAGAGGTGTCAAGCTACCCACAAAACCATTGAATTGAACAATACCACTGCCAGGGTTGAGGTCTAGGTTGTAAGTGCCATCAACCGTATTTTTAAAGATAATGTTGCCGGTACCGGAAATGTTGACGAAGGCATTCCCCGCTAGATTCACCGGACGGTTGAAGGTAACGCTGTTTTCGTTCGTTCTTATATCTCCACTGAGTGTAATAGTGCTGTTATTACCAGCGCTGAGGGTAATTGAACCTCCTTTACTTTGCAAAGAAAAGGCATCCATCGCAGCAACACTAATGTTGCCAGTAGCAGCATTGAGGGTAATATTGCCGCCATTGCCAAGGGCAGAAGTCATAATTAGCGGACTGGTGCTGGTGATATTCCCCCCAGTACTGGTGATGCTGAGACTCCCGCTATTTTGGTTGAAGCCACTATTGAGGAGACCGATTTGTCCTACTCTAATGTCACCAGGGGCTTGGATGGTGATATTGCCGCCATTGTTACCCCCCAAAGCATTCAAAATACCAGCAGTGGTAGTGATCGCACCCCCTTGGCTGATTAAGGAGATTGGCCCAGCATTCAGCGTGCCACTAGAGTCGATATTCGCTGTAGTAATATTGCCAGTGGCATTAAGAGCGATCGCTCCTCCATTGCCAATTGCAGAGCTAGCGTTAAGTGTCCCTTCACTGGTATTGATGCTAGCTCCATCGAAGGTAATATCCCCCCCCCTGGAGTTGATCGGCTTTTGGGTAATAATGCTAACACTGTTGTTGCTAGTTCCTGTGAAGCTAATATTCCCGCCTCCCGAATCGATCTCTAGGGCATCATTGGCAATAAGGATGCCTTGTAAGCCAGCATCTGTCACAATAAACTTGATTTCTCCCGTATTCGAGATGATTTGGTTATGAATCCCTATGCCCGCGCCGTTGGTACTACTTCCGGTGAAGGTGATTTTTCCAACTCCTGAGTTGATCGGCGCAATGAAGGTAACAATGCCTTCTGATTGTGTGCCATTACCCTGCCCAGTACTAGTCCCAGTTAAAGTGATATCCCCTCCATTTGAGGTGATACCGCCTTCAATATCTATGCCCCGAATAAAATCACCAGTCCCCGTGGCAGTCCCAGTGAGGGTGATATTCCCGCCTTCTGAGTCGAGCAGACTGAATGCTGTGATACCGTTATTGGTATTACCATTGCCCTTAATGGTAATATTCCCACCCAATGTCGAGATGGGCGCATTCTGATTGATTAAAACTCTTCCTGCACCGCTATTATCACTATCAGCATTTAAGCTGACAGCACCTCCATTAGTAGTAATGCTCTGATTCACGAAAATGTCGTTGTTAGCTTCGGCTGTAATGCCAACTCCTCGTTGAGCAATATTAATAGGCGCATTAAAGGTAATGTCATTGGTAGCTTGCAGGATGACGTTGCCAGTTGCATTATTGAGAACGTTGGCATCTAATCGGGTGCCGTCAGGGAGGTCAGGAGCGTTAAAATTATTGACATCATTTAATGTTGCATTACCACCTGCGGCTACGATTTCGATGTTAGTTGGGTCTAATAGCAAACTCCCAAATTGACCCTGAACAGCCGATAAGTTAGCTACGCCAGCATAATCAAGGAACCCCTTACTCGACACTTCGGCAAAGCCACCATTACCACTTGGCAACCCACCCTGCGCCGTAACTGTCCCATAGAAGCGAGTTGCCTCATCCGCCCAGACAAATACCCGTCCCCCGTTACCCTGATTTAGGGCATCCGCATTAATCACTGAATCACTGCTGACAAAGGTGCGTAAAGCATTGGGAATTGTACCCTTACCCTGATAATCTCCACCAATTCGCACCATACCGCCGCCGTTGCTGCCAGAAGCGTTGATGTTGGCACCAAACAGTCCGACTTTAGCGCCCAACACATTCACCTCACCCCCAATGTGAGATGAGGGCGCAACGCCTTGCGCCTCTACAAGGGAAACATCGAGATTACCGGAAGTAATGGCAGTTCCTGCTTCAGTTGGTATCGTTATCCCAGAACTCTTTAGCTGCACCTGTTGTGTTGAGGAAACACTCAACCCCGTTTCCACCTTCCCATCTGTGCCAGTCAGCAGCGTCGGCAAATCCTGCGGCGTTATCGCTAACTGCTGCCCAAAATTATCCCTTGGCGGCGCAATCTCCAAACTCAACAAATGTCCCGCTTGACTAATCCTCACCAAATTTTGACCAGGCACAGCTGTAAGGGTAATCATTCCTCCCGGTGCCGTCAGTTTCCCGGTATTGACAACACTACCACCGAGTAACGTTAAACTCTGCCCTTCTCCCACTGCTAGATTGCCTGCATTGACAATACTTCCCGGTCGTGCATTATCAAAAGCAAACGTAGTCGGAGTGCCGATTAAACTCTGGTAGTTATTAGTACCAACAGCATTGAACCACCTTGTAAAGGGGGGAGAACCAAAACCAATCCCCGTCGCCGTCGTCGCCGTAAACGAAGCCGGAACATTCAGACTTGCTCCTGCGCCAAATACAATCCCGGCAGGGTTCATTAAATATAA